>JALYXG010000705.1 GCA_030947205.1 Chloroflexota bacterium | reverse complement strand
CGCTCGAACTCGGCAACATCTCCGTCTGCCAGTTCTGCGGCACACCTATCGCCAGCACCGAGTACGACTGGGTGCTGATGACGATTGACCAGAAGTATACGAACGAGTAGGAGAAGTTCGAGGTTCGGAGTTCGAGGTTCGATGAATCTGTTTTCCCCAAACCTCGAACTCTGTGACAAAGGAGCGACCACATCGAAACGCCGTATTACGAGATCGAGGGCGGCAAGCCGCTCAAGGGGCGGGTGCGCATCAGCGGCGCGAAGAACGCGGCGACGAAAGAGATCGTCGCCAGCCTGCTGACGGACGAGCCGGTCATCCTGCACAACGTCCCGCATATCGGGGACATCGCCGTGACGCTCGATGTTTGCACCAGCGTCGGCCTAACGCACGAGTGGGATTCCGTCGAAGGCAACAGCCTGCGGCTGCACACGCCGATAGTCGAGACCGCCGAGGTGCCGCTCGGCTTCAGCGGTCTGAACCGCATCCCGATTTTGCTGCTCGGGCCGCTCCTCCACCGCTTCGGCAAGGCGGTCATCCCGATGCTCGGCGGGGACGACATCGGCACGCGCCCGGTGGACTTCCACATCCGCGCGCTCGAACAACTCGGCGCGAAAATCGTCTTTGAGCAAGGCCGCTACTACGCCGTCGCCGACCGATTGCGCGGCGCGGTGATCGAATTACCGTACCCAAGCGTCGGCGCGACCGAGAACACCTTGTTCGCGGCGGTATTGGCGGAAGGGACGACGCTGATCAAGAACGCCGCCGTCGAGCCGGAGATCATGGATCAGGTGATGCTCCTGCAAAAAATGGGCGCGGTCATCTTCATGGACACGGACCGCACCATCGTTGTCGAGGGCGTCGAACGGCTCTACGGCGCGGAGCATACGATCATCAACGACCGGATCGAGGCGGCGTCGTTCGCGATTGCCGGCATCATCACGGGCGGCGACGTGCTGGTCGAGGGGGCCGAGCAGGCGCACATGCTCACCTTCCTCAACAAACTGCGGCAGGTCGGCGCGGGGTTCGAGGTCAAGCCGGGCGGTATCCGCTTCTTCTACCCCGATCACCCACTGAAGCCGATCGCGCTGGAAACCGATGTCCACCCCGGCTTCATGACGGACTGGCAGCAACCCTTCGTGATGCTGATGACGCAGGTGGACGGGCTTTCGGTAATCCACGAGACAGTCTACGAAAAGCGGTTCGGCTACACCGAGGAGTTGGTGCGGATGGGGGCGGAGATTCAGCTCTTCCGCCAATGTCTCGGCGAGAAGCCGTGCCGCTTCCGCAGCCGCGACCACGCACACAGTTGCGTCATCCGGGGTGCGACGCCGCTCCGCGCCGCCGACATGACGATCCCCGACCTCCGGGCCGGGTTCAGTTACGTGATCGCCGCAGCCGTCGCGGAAGGAACCTCACGGATCAGCGGCATCCGCTATGTCGAGCGCGGTTACGCGAACATCCTCGGGAAATTCCAGGAACTCAACGCCGACATTCGCCTGCGGCAGTAAGCAGGGGCAGTGGGCAGAAACAAGGACCGTCCACTGCCCACTGCCCACTCGTTCAGTGGTATTTGACAATGCCCGGCGGTGGCCCGACCGTGGCGGTCGCGGCGCACGATACCTGCCGCTGCGGGTCGTAGTAGCCCCGGCAAACATCGGCCTTTCCGTGGGCCAGCGTCGCAGTGCCGATCATAAACAGGACCGAAAACAGGAGCAACGCACCGAAAAGCCAGAGGACGAAACGCTTACCCTTCATCACGGTTACCCTTCCGCATCATCGTCGCGCCGTTGCGACGATACGGATATGGAACCGCCAAAGCGCCTCCACGTCAAGGGGGAGGACTGAGAACTGAGACCGAGAACGAAATTCGTATCTCACTCAGTCCTTATCTGAGGGTTGCTTCGATGCGCTGCTTGACGTCAGCCGTCGTCACGAGGCCGACGCCGCGCTGGATCAGCGTACCATCTTTGCCGATGAGCGCCCAGGACGGCTGCGAACGGATACTGTAATCCTTCCAGACCTTTTTCGCGTCGTCATCCACAACGGGGTAGGTAATCTTGAGTTCCTTGACACCATCGGCAACGGGCATCTGACCCTTAAACTCGTTGCCGTGTACGCCGATGATCGTCAAACCCTGCGGTGTGTATTGGGCGTGCCACTGGTTGAGGGTCGGAACCTCCGACCGGCAATCCAGTCATATATCGCTCCAGAAGACGAGGAAGACCGGCTTGCCGCGCAATGCCTCCAACGTCAGCGGGGCGGTGTTGTACCACTTCGCGGGATCGGTGAGGCCAAGGGGCGGCACGGTATTCTTCGCGGCGGCGGGCACATTGGCGGTCGTGGCAGTCGGGAAGAGCGCGAAGATCGGGGTGGTGTTCGCGCTGACGGGCACGGCAGTCGGCGCGGCCACTGGGGCGGTTGGCGCGATTGGGGTTGCCGCGCCGCCGCACCCCACGAGCGCGATGAGCGCGCAGAACACGGCCAGCGGCAAGGGAATGCGACGCAGATGGCGATACATGGATGCTCCTTCCGACGCCCTCGCCGCGTGCGATCCCTTCGCCCAGTCTATGTACGGACACAAGACGATGGATGACCGCTTCAAGCCACAATCTCGATCTCGATCTCGGTCATCCATCTTATTTATCAATGAATTGTTACGCTTCGCTTACGTGCCTACCATCTCACCGACCCGCTTGATAATCGTTTCTTCGTCCGGGAACTGATCCGTCTCCTTTTTGGAGTGGATAACGGCCCCGTTCACGGCGATCTCGAAGACGCCACCCGAGGAGGGCAGGAACGTCAACGCGCCGATTTTGTTCTTGAAATCGTGGAGCAGTGTGTCCGCCAAACTGACGGCCCGATCGAGGTACCCTCAGGCAGTGCAGTATTCGATGGAAATCTTCGTTTCCGTTGCCATGACTCATGCCTCCTTCTGATGCCAAAGAACCACACAAGCGATGATGCATCTTTCGCGCCACCGACCAATGCCAGTGTACTACCGAGAGAACCCCGTTGCGTGGTAGTCCTCGTCGCTCATCCGCCGACGGTGAACGACCAGGCGTAGACGGTTCCGCCGCTGGTGATCGAGACGCGATACACACCTGCGGACAACGGCGCCTGCGGCATGAGGACCACTGCGTGCCGCATCGCGAGTACGCCACGCCCGAGATCCTGCTGATCCGCGTTCGTGTAGTTCGTCTCGTCCAGTTCGCAGACCGCGAGGTTCCCCGCACCGTCCTTGCTCAATGAGGATGCCGAGACATTCGGCGCACTCGCGAGCAGCAGATAGATCGGCGCACCCGTCGGCGCGTCCTGACTCGCGGTATAGCCCGTGCAGCCGGAGAGCGGATCGGGCGACTCGCTGCCGTCATACGTGCGGTACGGCATCGTCTTGCCATTGCCGGGGAACATCACGGGATAGGTCGGGGTCGCCTGCCGCCCGCGCAGCACGTCGAGCGTCCCATAGGTCGAACCGGGCGGGGTGGAGGCGGTGATCGCGAAGCCGGTCTGGGAGAGCATCGGGTCAATAATGCCCGCGCCGTGGAACGGCCCCGTCATCCAGGAATCAATCGGGTCGCGGAATGTATACGCGCCCGTCCCACCGAAGACATTCCCATTGCTGCCCGCGTCGTTGCCCTCTGTCGTATTGCCGGGTGCGCCAGCGGTTTCTTCGTGCGTCAGGCCATTGGCGATCATGTACAGGTTGTGCTTGACCGCGCCCGCGCTCCATGTGGCATTCTCGGTAACGGCCGGCATGTTCGCCAGTGCGCGGACATTGTTGACGTAGGTCAGCCAGTCATCGCCCGCGATGCCGGGCGCGGCTGCCGTCGGCAACGCCGCAGCAAGTAGGCCGAACAGCATGCAGACGATGGTCGCCCGCCGAATCGTGCGTGTGCCCGGTCGTGGTAGCAACAGTGTGAAACGCATCTCCCTCTTCCCTTCTCAGTAGCCAACGGTCATGATGGACGGTACGTGCATGTTTGCGCGCGCAATCTACCACAACGCATCGTTCCCGAACGAGATCAGGGGAACTTTATGTGCAAAAGTATTGCGGAGTAAAAGAAGCGTCTGGTACACAATTGCATACCTTGAGACGCCTGCTTGCCTACTGTGGCGGTTGGATTGGCGGGGCGTTGGGTGGATAGCGCCACTGATAGTAGTGCAGGCCGACATTGCCCATCTCCACCTGGAAGGAGGGCGTGTTCGCTGCCGTATATGTAAGCACGCGCCGCTCGAAAACCTGCACGACGACATCTTTCGGCTGCCCGTTGACGACGAAGCCCGCGCGGAAGGGTTCGGAGATCGCAAGGCCGATTGTGGCGAGGCCGGCGCGATTCCGGTAATCCGCGAAGACGGAGGCGACATTGTGCTGCGTCACCGCATCGTAGCTGGAGAGCGTGGCACCGGAGG
>JALYXG010000699.1 GCA_030947205.1 Chloroflexota bacterium | reverse complement strand
CGCCCGTCGCGATCATCGCGCGAACCCGGCGGCGATGCACCGCGCTTGACTAACCCGCCCCGCAACGTTTCCCTCGCGCCATCCGCGTCGGGGCAAGGAGCCCGCAGGGGAAGAGGAGGACGATGCAGTACATGCGCATCTACAGCGACGATGCCGGGGAATCGCACTTCGAGGACGTGGATCTGGCGCTGCACCCCGTCGTTTTCGCGCCCCCGCGCCGCCGATTCGGGTTTCCGCGTTTGTCCCCCGCCGCAGTGTATGGCTTCCTCAGTTCTCCGCCCGGCTGGTACGGCGACTGGCACCCGACGCCGCGCCGACAGATGCTCTTCTACCTGGCGGGCGAGATCGAGGCGGGGAGTGTAACGCTGGTGGAGGACACAACGGGCAGGGGGCATCGGAGCCGCGTGATCGGAGGGGGGGATGTGGTGCTGGCGGCGGTGCAGCTCCCCGACTAGGCGACAAGCAGCGTCTTGAGAGCGTGTTTTGGAAAGGGATCAATAAGCCATTGATCAGCTGCAGGTGCTCAGGAAAGCGCATTTCATGCTCGCTTCCGGGAGCTACGGCGCGGTTTCTGTACCCGTTGAGCCAGCGTGCCGTATTCGTTACACGGCATCACGCGCGTGCTGAGCGTTCCATGCTCCCAGCACATCCGACGAGTCGCACACCAGCCCGAACACGCTCGCCAGGGTCGCCAATCCGCTCTCGTGCCGCGCCAGTGTCTGCTCCGCCGCACAGTCGCTCAACGTGATTGTGTAGAAGTCGCGCTGGAAGGCGTCCCGCGCCGTGCTGCTCACGCAGACATCGGTTGTCAATCCTCCGACGATCACGGTTCGGATCCCCCGACTGCGCAGCAGCGTCTCCAGGGGCGTGCCGATGAACGCGCTGTACCGCGGCTTGGTGATTACCACGTCGCCCGGCTCGGGCTCGAAGCCCGGGGCGAACGCGGCAGCCTCCGAACCCGGTATGAGGAAGGACGTCGGGCGTCCATGCTGGCGCTGCCAGACCTCAGAGTACATCTCGTCGGGAATGACATTCTCGATACGGACAATCATCGCGCCGGCCGCGCGAGCGGCGTGGATGAAGCGGTGCAAGCGAGGCAGCACCTCCTCGACCGGAGGATGGAGCGGGAAACCGACGAAGAGATTCTGGACATCGACGACCAGAATCGCCGTGTACTGGGGATCGACGATGGACGCGATGTCTGCGTGCATATCCGGCAAGGGGTCTCCTCCTCAGAGTCGGACAGAGCGACCAATTGACTGCCCGTCGCAGCGATGACGTCAGAGTAGCAGGGGGCAGGAGAAACAGCAAAGTGGAAACGCACTGGCGAAGGATTGGCAGGTCGAGAAAAGTATTTGAAGCTGTTTCGAAAACACTTTTTGTGGGAAAATACCGAACGACGTTCGGCATCGTCGGGTTTCCCTGTTATTGGCGTTTCGTTATCCGTCTTGGTATCAGCATCCCCTTCTTGGCACGTCAACTGACGTTGCTGCCAATCGTTATGCCTCAATGCCTCTTGGAGATGCGCTATGCTCCCGCTCGCAGACCGCCGCGCGTCGCGATCTCCTGCATATTGCTCCATTCCATGCCGCGTGTGCCGTCCTCGATTTCGTGGATGATGGCGAGGACGGCGGCGTTGACGGGGGTGGGGATGCCTTGGGCGCGGCCGGTCTCGACGATCACGGCGACCTGCATGTCCACCTCGGTCTTGCGCTTCTTGACCGCCAAATCGCGCCAGATGCCCATATGCTGCTTGACGGAGGCACGCATCGCGTTTGCCATTTCCATCAGCGCGCGCTCGCCGCGTGCCTGTGCGTCGTCGCCGGGCGCGAAGAGATTGGGATTGAACTCGCCGATGTTTTCCAGCCGATCCGCCTGCGATTTCGCGACGCGGTACGCCTCGGCAGAGGCTTCGTAGCAGACGCGGCGACCGAGCGGGTCGTCCATCACCTGCGGCACGGTCGCATCCACGGTCGAACAGGCGAAGGCCATCGCGCCGTAGACGAGTTTGCCCCACAAGAAGCCCCAGATGTTCGTCGTCACCTCGGCGGGCATGACGTGGGAAAGCATCTCGCGCAGCGCCTCGGCGCGCGGCGTCACGCGGCCATCGAGTTCGCCGATAAAGATCGTCTGCTCCGCGCCAAGTTGGATGAGACCCGGCTCCATCAGATCTGCACCAAAATGGACGAATGCGCCGACCGTCCGCTGCTCGCCGACGTGCCGGGCGATCACCGCTTCGTTGAGGCCATTCTGCAAGGAAAGGACGTAGCCGTCCGGCGCAAGCAGCGGGCCGATCTGCTGCATTGCGCCGTCGGTCATATGCCCCTTGACACAGAGGATCGTCACGCCGAGCGGGCCGCGCAATGCGTCGCCGTGGATGGCGCGCGGGTGGAAGACGCGATCTCCCCGGACGCCGGTGATCCGCAGCCCGCGCGCGTTGATCGCCT
>JALYXG010000671.1 GCA_030947205.1 Chloroflexota bacterium | reverse complement strand
CGTATAGGCGCGGGTCTCGTTCGTCGGTGTTGTGGGGGTGTAGATAAGTGCCGTCGGCGCATCGGTGATGGCGAGTTTGCCGGGCAACAATGTCACGGTTACCGTCGCGGCGCGTGCACCACTCGGTATCCCGAACGCCCAACCGATAATGAGACAGGCAAGAAGTGTGGATCGCCCGATCACCTTCATCCATCGCTCCCAGTATCGGCAGGTTGCCCCGAAGTTCGCGGGCAAGAACCGCGAACCTGCTCGCGCAGGAGCAGCGCTGGCAACCCGGCGGTCTCCGGGGGAGATCCGTGGCTTTGCGTCCCCGCCTCGCGACGGGTTTGCCTATTCGTGATGTTTGCCCATATTCAACCCCTCGCAAGAATAGCCTTTTTTGCTGCGATGTCAACATTTCTCATGGACTTTTGTTTATTTCTTGACACAAAGTGATAAAATCCGCCGCACTCTCTTGCCTCACGGGGCCACGTTTCATCATCATTCCCGAGAGGCACACGTCATTGGGGCTGATCGCTGATCGCCGCTCGCGCCTTGGCGCCAGAATCGCCATGCCGCGCCATACGCCCGTACTGCGGCTCGGCATGTCTCCCAAGCATGCTCTCCGCGCCGGAAAGCAAAAAAACTGCGCGCGGACGCGACGATCAGACCCGTTTCGGCGAGCCAACGCACGCCGATGTTCCACCATGCCGGGTAGTAGTGCCGATAGAAATGCCGCCGCGCCCGATGGAGGGCGAGGAACATCGCTTCCGGCGCCTGGCGCGTGCTCTGCCCGCCATGATGGGTGATGGCGACCGTCGGCAGAATTTGCACCGCGTAACCCGCCGCCCGTACCCGCGCGCAGAAATCGAGTTCTTCCATATACATACCGTACGCCTCATCGAGCAGCCCGACGCGGTCCAGTACGTCCAGCCGTACCGCGAGGCACGCGCCGAGCGGGAAGCCGACCGCGTATGGCTGGTCCAGCGGCGCGGCGGGGTACCGCCCGTTAAGGCGGGAATGATAAAAGCGGCGCGGCCAGGGGACGAGGTCGTACCAGACCTGGAAGAGACTTGGTGGCGCGAACCCTGCCGACTGGAGCGAGCCGTCCGGGTTCAGGAGGCGCGGCCCGACGACGCCGACGGCCGGGTTCGCCCGCAGATACATCGCGAGCGCGGTCAGGCTGGCGTCGTGCAACTCCGTGTCGGGATTGAGGAGAATGCAGACATCGCCTGTCGCTCGCGGCAGCGCGATGTTGTTGCCCGCCGCGAAGCCGGGATTGTCGTCGCGCGCGACGAGCCGCACCCACGGGAACGCCGCCGCGACCATCGCCGCCGTGCCGTCCGTCGAGCCGTTGTCCACGACCCAGACTTCCAGCGCGTCGCGATCCTCATGCGCCGCGATGCTGGCGAGGCAGCCACGCAGCAATTCCCGCACCTGCCACCCGACGATGACGACACTCGTGCGGTCTGGTGCGCCGTGAACAACACCTATCAAGTCGTCCGTCTTTATCTTCGCCCTTCCTCGATCATTTCCCGCACGGAGAGGCCACCGAGCGTAATGCCCTCTCGGAATTGCAAGAGTGCGTTTACGGCCGCATCAGGATCAAGATGTTGCTCCGCTGGCGGGACGAGCATGGTGATCGGCACGCCATACCTCGTAAGGATGATCTCCTCACCGCGTGCGGCCACGTCAAGCAGGCTGGAGAATTCAGCTCTCGCCTGGGATAAACCAACCGTTCGCATCCATGCCGCCTTTCATACAGTTCCCAGATCAGTGTATCGCGTTCCTCATAGAGACGCTGATCGAGACGAATGGTCCTATCGCCATGACGTATGAGGCGACCGAGGCGCGGATCGCGCTGGCGCTGGAAGATTATCGGGCGGGGCGGTACACGGTCTACGAGAACGCGGACGCATATCTCGCCGAGGTAGACAAAATGGTGGATGAGTAGCGGTGTGTGGAAGATTGTTGACACACTTTACTATCAGCGTGCATTGAAACGCTTCCTCAAGAAGCATCCCGAATTGCGCCAGGCGTATGACGATGTCATCCGATTGCTGGCGGCCAACCCATACGACCCATCGCTGAAACGCCATGCACTTGGCGGTAAGCATGCGGGCGAATATGCCGCGAGCATCACGTACAGTTATCGAATGACTCTTATCCTCGCGGTGATCGAACACCAAATCGTCCTGCTGGATGTCGGGGCGTACGATGACGCGTATCGCCGATGAGCGTGTTGGCGTGCGCTGTCCCGGTGTGCTACACTCCCGGCGCGTGACGCCCCCGTGGAAGCAGGATACCCCCCGAGTTGCGCGCTTCCGCGTGATGTGTTGCCACTCGTGTTAATGAGGATGCGCCGCGTTCGGCGCATGAGGATATGCGGGACACCTTCCAGATGACCGCTCGCGCACACAGGCGATTCCGCGCTTCGCCGTGCATCGGCCAACGGGGAGTCCAGATCGCCGGATACAAGGGAGTGCCACGGTGCTGGTCGCGCGGAATCTCGAACAGGTACGGTCGAACAAGCGGCTCAGCCGCCTCAAAGTGCTCGGTGGTGTCCTCCTTTTCCTGATCGGCGCACCGATCTCCTTCCTCGGCAATGTCACTTTTTTGCTCGTCGCCTACACGGCGGTGATCATCGGCTTCATCCTTTTCAACTCCGGCTT
>JALYXG010000660.1 GCA_030947205.1 Chloroflexota bacterium | reverse complement strand
CATTCCACCTCGCGCGCACCGGTCGCCCCGGCCCCGTGCTCGTGGACATCCCAAAGGATTGCTTTCTCGAAGAGGTCGCGTACGACTACGCGCGCCCGGTGAGCATGCCCGGCTACCGCCCGACGATCATGCCGAACCACCGGCAGATCAGGAGCGCCGCGAAATTGCTGCGCGAGGCGGAAAAGCCGATCATCATCGCCGGGCAGGGCGTCCTGATCGCCGAGGCCGCGCCCGAACTGCTCGCGCTGGCGGAAAAGGCGCAGATCCCGGTCGTTAATACCTGGCTCGGCCTCGGCTCCTTCCCGGAAAGCCACGCGCTCTCGATGGGCCTTCTGGGGATGCACGGCCACGCGCACACGAACCGCGCCGTCAACCGCGCCGATGTGATGCTCGCCGTCGGCATGCGCTTCGACGACCGCGCGACGGGTCGCCTGTCATCTTTCGCGCGCAATGCGAAGGTGATCCACATGGACATTGACCCGGCAGAGATCGGCAAGAATGTCCGTGCGGACGTGCCTGTCGTCGGTGACGCCAAAGCGAGTCTCCACATGCTCGCCGCCGAACTCGAACCCGCCGCGCGCACCGAATGGCTGGCGCAGATCGAGGAGATGAAGACGGCGCACCCGCCGCGCATCATCCCGGACCGCGATGGCGGTGATGTGCTTTCCGCCCAGTATGTGATTAATCGCCTGAGCGAGTTGACCGACGACAACGCGACGATCGCGACGGATGTCGGGCAGCACCAGATGTGGGTGGCGCAATACTACATCTTCAACAGGCCGCGCCAGAACATCACGAGCGGTGGCCTCGGCACAATGGGCTTCGGCCTCCCCTCCGCGATGGGCGCGCAGGCTGGCAAGCCGGAGGGCGAAGTCTGGGCAATTGTCGGAGATGGCGGCTTCCAGATGGCGCTGCACGAACTGCAAACCGTCGTGCAGGAGGGCTACCCGGTGAAGATCGGCATCATCAACAACGGCTATCTCGGCATGGTGCGCCAGTGGCAGGACCTTTTCCACCAGCGCAACCGCTCCGCCACGCCGATCTCCAGCCCGGACTTCCTGATGCTCGCGGCGGCCTACGGCGTCCCCGCCCGCCGGGTGACGATGCACGCCGAGGTGGACGACGCGATCCGCTGGGCGCAGCAGACCGATGGCCCCGTATTGATTGACTTCCGCACCGAGCGCGAGGCGAACGTCTACCCGATGGTCGGCCCCGGTTTCGGCAACGAAGAGATGGTCTTCGCGGACCCGACCTAACGAGTTCGAGGTTCGAAGAACGGGGCACGGCACTCCCTTCTTTGAACCTCGAACCCCGAACTCCGAACTACAGGAGATACCAATGACCGAACGCATGCACACGCTCGTCTGCCTCGTGGAGGATCAGCCGGGCGTCCTGAACCGGGTAATGAGTTTGTTTCGCCGCCGCACCTTCAACGCGGAAAGCGTCACGGTTGGCCATTCCGAGCAACCGGGATTGTCGCGAATGACCTTTGTCTTCAACGGCGACGACGAGACGGTCGAGCAGGTCTCGAAGCAGCTCTACAAACTGCTCGAAGTGCTCAAGGTGACGGACATCACGACCGAGCCGCATGTCCGGCGGGAACTGGCGCTGATCAAAGTGAACGCGACGGCGCACAATCGCGCCGACCTGATGCAACTGGCAAGCATATTCAACGGCCAGATCGTGGATGTCTCGCACAATCAGGTGGTGATCGAGATTTCTGGCCCGGCGGACAAGGTTGATTCCTTCCTCGGCCTCCTGCAACCCTTCGGCATCCGCGAGATCGCGCGCACCGGTACTGTCGTCATGACCCGCCCGAGCGCCCCCGCCGATGCCCCCGCCCGCCTCCGCGAAGAGGTCGCATGACGGGAAAGGGAAGCATGAACCACGAAAGCACGAAGAGCACGAAGGAGGGAAGAAGGGGAATGAAGGGGAATCAAGGACGAAAACCGTTCGCTCCTATTATTCTTTGTCTCCTCTTCGTGCCTTCGTGGTTAGTCCCCGTGTCATGCCGATGAGTAGCGGGAATGGGCGGGAGTTTCCGATTCTGGAGTTTGATCCGGCGCGGGAGGCGATTATCGAGCCGTCGCGGGTGCATGCGCGGCTGGAAGGTGTGCCGGAGCACTGTGTCGTCTGCTTCTTTCAGGATGTGATCGCGGAACTGCGGCAGGCGTACCATGCGCGCGAGATAGATAACATGGTGAGCGAGATCGGCGCGCACCCGCTCTACGAGATCGAGCATCGGGGGCAAAAGCTCGCCGTCTTCCACCCCGGTGTCGGCGCACCGCTCGCGGCGGCGCTCCTCGAAGAAGTGATCGCGCGCGGGTGCCGCAAGTTTATCGCCTGCGGCGGCGCAGGCGTCCTCGACAACGAAATCGCGGTCGGGCAGATCGTCGTGCCGACCGTAGCGATCCGCGACGAGGGTACCTCGTATCACTATTTGCCGCCGGGCCGGGAGGCGACCGCCACAGCGGAAGCGGTTGCGGCAATCGAAACAGTCCTCAGGCGCGATGGCGTACCATACGTGACCGGTATGACGTGGACGACGGACGCCATCTACCGCGAAACGCGCGAGAAGATGGCATTGCGCAAGGCGGAAGGATGCCTGACCGTCGAGATGGAGGCGGCGACCTTTTTCGCGGTCGCCGAGTTCCGCAGCGTGCAGTTCGGCCAACTGCTTTACGGGGGCGACGACCTGAGCGGCGAATGGGACGCGCGCGACTGGACAAAACACACGGTACGCGAAAAACTCTTCTGGCTGGCGGCGGACGCCTGCCTGCTATTATAGATAGGGTCGAAATCGTCTATTGTTCGATTGATGGGGAGGAAGCACGATGCCTGCGATCATTTACTACGACAACGACGCGGACCTGAAACTGCTCGACGGCAAGACCGTCGCGATTATCGGCTACGGCAGCCAGGGGCATGCGCACGCCCTCAACTTGCACGACAGCGGCGTCAATGTCGTCGTCGGCTTGTACGAAGGCTCGAAGAGCAAGGCGAAGGCGGAGGCGGACGGCCTGACCGTCAAGAACACCGCCGACGCGGTCAAGGGGGCGGACATCGTGATGATGCTCCTGCAGGACCACTTGCAGGGCAAAGTCTACAACGAGGATGTCGCGCCGAACCTCAAACCGGGCGCGATGCTGATGTTCGCGCACGGCTTCAGCATCCACTACGGCACCGTCCAGCCGCCGGAGAATGTGGACGTCTCGATGATCGCGCCGAAGGGGCCGGGCCACATCGTGCGCGAGATGTATGTCGAGGGCGTCGGCGTCCCGGCGCTGATCGCCGTGCAGCAGGACCCGACGGGCACCGCCCACCAGCGCGCCCTCGCCTACGCAAAAGCGATGAAGGCGACCAAAGCAGGTGTCGTGCAGACGACCTTCAAGGAGGAGACGGAGAGCGATCTCTTCGGTGAGCAGGCCGTCCTCTGCGGCGGCATCACCTCGCTGATCCGCAATGGCTTCGAGACGCTCGTCAACGCGGGCTACCAGCCGGAAATCGCCTACTTCGAGGTGTTGCACGAGACGAAACTGATCGTGGACCTGATGTACCAAGGTGGCATGTCGTACATGCGCTACTCGGTCTCCGACACGGCGGAGTACGGCGACTACACTTCCGGCCCACGCATCTTCGACGACCAGGCGCGCGAGAAGATGGAACTCGTCTTGCAGGACATCCAGAGCGGCAAGTTCGCTCGCCAGTGGATCGCGGAGAATGAGACCGGTGGCCGCAAGGAGTTCATGCGGATGCGTCACGAGGCCCAGGACTCCGAGATCGAGCGCGTTGGCGCGCAACTGCGCAAGATGATGCCCTGGCTCGGCGGCAAGGAAGTGCCGAAGGATTAAGTTTTTCGAACCAGCAAGACACCACGAAAAGAGAGATGTAGCAAAAGGACACAGAGAGCACAGAGAAATCCACCCTCTCGGTGTTCTCTGCGGTCTCTGTGTCTTCTGTGCTCATTCTTCTTCCCGTTCGGTGTCCTTGGCGGCGCTCGGGATACGATGGAACGTTCCGCTCGCCGCAACCGATCTGACCTGCATGCGTTACGAGGAGGGTGATCTCCTCGTCTTGGAAGCGTCTCATCGGTGATCGGTCGCTCATGGCGAACCTACCGGCTTTTAGACGTTTTCTCCTCGCCTTCCCATAGTCGCGCATCGCATGTCATGCTGATAGAATGCAGGACGGTTTGGTTCTTCGGGTCGGGTGCGTGTTGTTTCGAGGCGCATTCCGAGGCGGGCCAGCCGATTCCGATTTTCGATACCTTCGTACAAGGAGAATCCCATGCGGCAGTTGTTGAAGAATCCAATGGTCGGAAGTTTCTTCAACGGGAGTGTCGCGCATGGCGATTGTCAATATCGGGATCCTGGCACATGTAGACGCTGGTAAGACGAGCCTCACTGAACGCATTCTCTTCGAGACCGGTGTCATCACAGCGGTCGGAAGTGTCGACAAAGGCACGACCCAGACCGACACCATGGACTTGGAACGCGCCCGCGGCATCACGATTCAATCTGCGGTCGTTTCGTTTCAACTGAATACGCTCAAGGTCAATCTCATTGATACCCCTGGGCACGCAGACTTTGTCGCCGAGGTCGAGCGGTCGCTGCGCGTGCTCGATGGCGTCGTGCTGGTTGTCTCGTCCGTCGAGGGCGTACAGCCCCAGACGCGTCGCCTCGCGCGGGCAATTCGCGCCGCTGATCTCCCAATGCTCATACTCGTTAACAAGATTGACCGTCTCGGCGCGCGCGGCGAGGC
>JALYXG010000691.1 GCA_030947205.1 Chloroflexota bacterium | reverse complement strand
CATTGAGTAGGCCGTCAACGGCGACTGCGGGATCGAAGCGTAGCAGGGTGTATTCCGGGCCGAGCGCGTCGTAGAGCGACCGCCCATCGGCAAGCCAGAGGTGCGGCGTCCGGCAGCCGGGAACCGTCGAGGGGATGAACTCCCCCATCGAGTACGGCGGGTGTGGGGCGCCGTCGTAGGCGATGATCGGCGACTGGTCGTAGTAGTAGCCGAAGTTCAGTCCCGCGCAGCAATACTGCTGGACATTGAGGTCGTAGGCCGCTCTGCCAACCGCCGCGCGCGCCGCCTCGCCGTCGGCGCTTTCCTCCTCGATCTCGGCCGGGACGCCACGGCGCTGCTTCGCCATCGCGTGGGCATGGTCCATCGCGAAGCGCGAGACCTGCTCGGTGATTGGCTGGCGCTCGCGCTCGTACGCATCGAGGATGCCCGACGATCCCCAACCATTGATGTGGGCGGCAAGTAACCAGCCAAGGTTTGCCGCATCCGCCAGTCCGGCGTTCATGCCGTACCCCGCGTAGGGCACCCAAATATGCGCCGCGTCGCCGCACAGGAAGACGCGGCGGTCGCGGAACCGGTCGGCGACGAGGCGGCGTCCGAACCAGTCCTCCGTGCTGATCATCTCGTAGCGGAAATCCGGTCCGACACCGAGGATCGTGCGGATCGCCCAATCGCGGTCAACCGCGTCGAAATCCGCCTCGTCGTCCCGGAGGTAGTTGTGGATCAGCCAGGTTTCGCGGCCATCTATGGCGTAGACCGTGCCACTGCGGCGCGGGTTGAGCGAGATGTTCCCCCACGCCGCCACGTCGCGCTGGAGTGATCCCAATTGCGGCGCGCGGATGTAGGACGATTGGACGCGCTGGACGACCGGATCGCCGGAAAGCCGCACGCCGATGGCATGACGTACCGCTGATTTTCCGCCATCGCAGCCGACGAGATAGCGCGCGGCGATCTGCGTTCTTTCACCCGAATCGAGATCGCGCATGTCTGCTGTCACGCCATCGTCCTCTTGCGTGAGCGCTTCGAACCGGGCGCGATTGAGGATCGTGACGCCGGGCGTCGCTGAGGTGTGCGCGAACAGAATTGGTTCGAGATAGATCTGGTTGATCCGGTGCGGCGGCTCCGGGGTCGGCCACCAGGTATCCGGGCCACCGGCGGCGGTGTAGCGGTCGCGGCGGCAGGGAATCGGGATGCGGGCAATCTCCCGCCCTATCATCGTTGTGCGGTAGGCGATGTCGTTGGGATAATCTGCCGGCAAGCCGGCATCCCGGAGTTTCTGGGCGACGCCGAGACGGTGGAACAACTCCATCGAGCGGGCGGCGACATGATTGCATTTGACGCTCGGCAGCGCGCCGCGCTCGCGCTCCTCGATCACCGTCACGCGGATGCCACGCCCGGCGAGATCCATCGCGAGCGTGAGGCCCACCGGCCCCCCGCCGACGATCGCTACATCCGTTTCGATGCGCTCCGCCATGTTCCGGTACCTTCCTTGGAGACCGTCACCACCTTTGTCACGATTGCTCCCGCACGCAGCGAATACTACGCCTCCCATGCCTTGTCAACGTTTCCCGTTGCGCCGCAAGCGGCATCGCGTGCCTCTCACCATTTCCTCATTTGCACGGTCGTGTCCTCTCATCGGTGCGCCGTATCGTGAAAGTGTACCGGGAGTGGCCCGGCACACGGCTCACACAGGTCTCATTTATGATTCGGAGGATTCCCATGTTTTCATCGCGCATCAAGATTCGTCCTTTCCCGATGCTCGTCGCATCTCGCGCGGATCGGGCCACGCGCCGACCCGCTCACCGCCATCTGCTGATTGTCGCCGCAGGCGTCGCGTTAGTTATTCTCGGCCTTCTGCCCGCGATGGCGGTCGGCGCGCAGTCCGTCTATCCGGCGAACACGGTGGTGAGCACGTACTTCGATCCGCGCTACGGCGAGGTCTCCGTCGTCACCGACGCGAGTGGCAACCTGATTGATGTCAACGCCGCTACCGGGCAACGCATCTACCCCGTCTATCCCGATTACGCCCCGGCCTACACC
>JALYXG010000689.1 GCA_030947205.1 Chloroflexota bacterium | reverse complement strand
GGCGCAGCCAATCCCTTCGAGAGACAGAACTGCACCGAATCCACATCCTGCACGATCTCCGCCACCGGGACGCCGAGCGCGGCGGCGGCATTGAAGACGCGCGCGCCGTCCATATGCACCGGGATGCCGTGCTCATGCGCGACATCGGCCATGGACTTGATCGTTGCGCGGTCGAGCGGCAGGCCGCCGCAACGGTTGTGCGTGTTTTCGACGCAAAGGATGCCCGTCGGCGGCTCACCTTCGCGGTCGCCACGGATCGCCTCGCGGATCGTCTCCGGCTCCATCGTACCCCAGCGGGTGTTCGGCAGGATACGCCACGGCAGCCCGCCGAGGACGGCCGTGCCGCCCGCCTCGTACAGGACGATATGGCACTGATCGCCCATAATCACTTCCTGCCCGCGCTGGCAGTGCGCGAGGACGGCGCAGAGATTGCCCATCGTGCCGCCGACAACGAAAAGCGACGCCTCCTTGCCGAGCATCTCGGCGGCGAGGTCCTCCAGCCGGTTGATCGTCGGGTCCTCGCCGTACTGATCGTCGCCGACTTCCGCCTCGGCCATCGCCCGGCGCATCGCCGGTGTTGGCCGCGTGACGGTGTCGCTCCGCAAATCCACCAGTCGCTCCGCCATGCTGCGTCCCCCTCCAATGAGCGAACCGTAGACCACGAGCAAGTCACCCTCAGTCCTCAGTCCTCCGTCCTCCGTTCCGGCATCCTACACGCGGGGTGGCGCAATGACAAGAAGAAGCGCGGCATTTACGGCATTGCGATGCGGAGCGGCGAGATTGAGCGCGTGTGCGGATATGTGCTACACTTGCGCATCGTTGTCCGCACGTAGACGTATGAATAAAGACGTAAAAAGCGAGATGTTCAGCGGCTTTTCAGGGCGGATTCATCGGAAATTCAGGATTACTCCGTACGCTGGGCGGTAATCGTGAAGACGCGAGCCTTTGGCATACATTCCAACACGTATACGTACCTGTACATGGCCGGACATCAAGAAGGGTTGCCCACATGACCGAGCGTTTCCAGGCCCCTCCACACGGCGGATCGCCCGACGACGAACGCCCAGCTCCCGACGCGGAACGCGAATCGTCCGCTGTCGCCGCGCCTGAAGCGAGCGGCGCGCGGAACGCACCCCCTCCCGGCACGCCGCAGGAAACGGCAGTGGGCGCGGCCCGCCACGCCGAGCCGTTCACGATTGACGCGGAGCAGGAGCGCCTGGAAAAGGAACGTGTGGAGCAGGAACGGCTCGTCTGGACGCCGCCGCTGCCGCAGTACCCACCCCGGCCAACGCGCCAGGAGCCGGTGCAGTACGAAGGGCCCCGACCGCAACCGGCCCCGCAGTACGCGCCGCAGTCGTTCGTCCCGCCGCAGCCCGCCCCGCCGCACGCACCCGCGCCCCATCCCTCCGCGCAACAGCAGTATGCCCCGGCGATTGCCGGCGGCTATTCGGCCCCGGTCTCCAATCCGTACAGTTCGCACGGGCAGGTGGTGGCCGCACCGCCCGCGCCACGCGCCTCGAAAGCGCGCGTCGGCCGCCGGATGATGCGGCGCACCGTGCGGAGCACGAGCACGGTCGGTAAGATGATGTTCGGCGTCCGCCCCGGCCTGACGGTCGCGCTGCTCCTCGCCATCCTCTTCACCGGCTGGCTCGCCTACGACAAGTGGATGGTCGGCAGCGGCACGAACAGCGCGACACCGAACGCCGCGACCAAGAACGGCACGGCGCCACTGCCGCCGGAGACTGCTTCCGTCCAATCGTATCTGGCGGCGGTGCAGAAGGGCGATACCGACGCGGTCTGGAATGCGCTCGGCCCGCAGGAAAAGGCGCATCGCATCTCGCGCGGCGACGACAAGACTGTCCTCGATGCCGTCCTGAAGATGGAGCAGCAGCAGGGCTTCACCTACGCCAGTTATCATTATGTCGCCGGTTATGGCAAGGACGGCGCTGTAGACCCGACCAAAGGCGGCATGTATTTTTACGTCGCGGATGTCGGGCGCGGCACGACGAAGACCTCCGTGCCGATGGTCTTCGTGATGGATGCCAATGGTCAAATCAGCCAGGTGAACGACCAACTCTATGATTACGTGTTGCAGCAGGTAAAGGGCGGCAACTAGGGGAGCCGTGCGGCGCGTGCCCACGAGCATCGAGATTAACAGGGAGTGACGGTCATGGCAAACGAGCCCGAGTACCCACAGTACTCACCCCACCAGCCGCAACCACAACCACCGCCGTACGCGCCGCCGACGTACCCGCCGGAGCCGCACGCGCCGATCCCCCTGCCGGGCGCGTACACGCCTCCGGATTTGCGCGGTCTCGGCCCGAAGCCGACCTACGCGAACGAGTACATCAACGCCGAGGAGGACCTCGATAGGGCTGCGGACGAGCAGATTGACAGCCTCGTTCGGTGGCTGCGTTTCCGCGGCCCGAAGTTCCTTTTCCGCATCTGCTTCCTCATCTTCGCGATCATCGTCTTCCGCAACCAGGCGGAATGGTCGAAGCGGTTCACCGCATTCCTTTCGGGCAACCCGATCCTCGGTTTGATGCTCCAATTGCTCTTCGCGATGACTTTCATGGCCGTCCAGTTCGGCGCATTCTTCTTCCTGATGGGCCGGCCGCGCGTCACCTGGATGAAGCCGGGCGAGGGCGGCATTGGCTTCAAGGACTACAAGGGCAACCCGGAAGTCCTTGAAGGCGCGCGACGCGTCGTCGTCCTCCTGCAAGGGGCGAAGGCATTCAAGGAAATGGGCGGCGAAGTGATTCGTGGCCTGCTGCTCGAAGGGCCTCCCGGCACCGGCAAGTCGTACCTCGCGCAGGCGATCTCGACCGAGGCGAAAATCCCCTTCTGCTACTGCTCCGCACCTTCCCTGATCGGTGTCTTCATCGGCATGGGTCCCTTGCAGGCCTCGATGATCTATCGCAAGGCGCGCAAGCAGGCGATGGAGTGGGGTGCGTGCATCGTCTTCTTCGACGAAATTGACGCCATCGCGCAGTCCCGCATGGGCGCGCAGGGCGGCGGTGGCGTCGGTGGCGGTATGATGGGCGGTATGATGGGCGGTGGCGGCGGTGGTGGCGGCGTTCTCAATACGCTGCTGACCAACATGGACCCGATGCCGCGTGAGTATGTCTGGTGGCGTAGCCTCCTCCGTGCCATGCACATCATCCGGGGCAAGGCGCAGATTCCTCCCGTCCTGACCATCGGTGCGACAAACATTTCCAGCGTACTCGACCCGGCGCTCCTCCGGCCGGGGCGGTTCGACCGCAAGATCCATGTGGACCT
>JALYXG010000640.1 GCA_030947205.1 Chloroflexota bacterium | reverse complement strand
TGCAAACAACGAACAGCGCGGCGAAGACGGGGCTGACGGGCGTTTTCGCGACACTCCCATTCATTTTCGGCGGCATCTTCGGCGGCACGCTCGTGGACCGGCTCGGTTTTAAACGCACGAGCGTGCTGGCGGACCTGACAAGCGGCCTGACCATCGCCCTGATCCCACTGCTGTATCACACGGTTGGGCTGGCCTTCTGGCAACTGCTCGCACTCACCTTCCTCGCTAATCTCTTCAATACACCGGGGAGCACCGCGCGGGAGAGCCTTATCCCCGATCTCGCGGCCTTCGCCGGTATGCGGCTGGAACGGGCCAATGCGGTCGTCCAGTCCGTGCCGCGTTTCGCGATCCTCTTCGGGCCACCGCTCGCCGGTGTCCTGATTGCCGTCTTCGGCGCGAGCAATGTCCTCTGGCTCGATGCCGCGTCGTTCGCCTTCTCCGCCGCACTGATCGGCGCGCTCATCCCCCACCGCGTGTACACCGCGCCACGCGGTACCGGGCCACGCCGGTATTTCGCCGATCTCGCCGAGGGGTGGCGCTTCCTCGCCGGCGACCGGACACTGCGCGCGCTCACCGTGCTCTTCTTGTTCACCAACCTGATCGAAGCGCCGTGGTCGCTGCTGCTCGCCGTCTACGCGAAGCGCGCCTTCGGCACGGCGGTCAGTTTCGGAGCGATCCTTGCGGCGCTCGGCGCGGGCGCCATCGTCAGTTCGTTCCTGTTCGCCGCCATCGGGCACCGCCTGCCCCGGTTGGGCGTGTTGGCGCTCTACCCAATCGGTGGAGCGATCACCTTCAGCGCGCTCGCTTTGCGTCTGCCCTTCGTCGCGCTTGTCGCGGTCACATTCGTCTACGGGCTTGCCGTCGGCATGGTCAACCCGCTGACCACGACGATCCGGCAGGAACGGGTGCCGCCCGCGCTGCTCGGTCGAGTCCAGGGGATTACCACGGCCCTCTCCTTCGCCTTCATTCCGCTCGGGCGGGGCGTCGCGGGCGTGCTCATTGACCCAATCGGGCTGCGGACCCTCTTTCTTGGCATCGGCGTCTTGTTCGCGCTCACCACGGTGGTGCTGCTCGCCCTCCCCGGGTTCCGCGATCTTAGCGCGCCGGGTGCGACACGTAATGCACGTACCAACACCCCGAACACTTGACATCTCTTGCGCCTTGACATCTCTGACATCGCATGTTATTCTTCCTTTGGGTGACCGGTCGGGTGTAGGAAAGGGTTCACGGAAAGACGATGATCGCTATCCAGATCACGGACCCGACGCGGTACAACAAAAAGGACCGGCCGACGATCATCAAGGCCGCGCGGGGTATCGAGTCCCGATTAAACGATCTCGATCCCGCAGAGCAGACCGAAGCGCTTTCTCGTGTCGAGCGCGCGCTCGAAACACGCGCCCCCGATGCGTCCCATGCCGATCTCATCAATACCCTTACCGGTGGGCGGACCTACACCCCCATCGAGATCGTCGAGTTGGAAACACGCGTGCTGACCGCGTCGTTCGCACGGCGGCGTGAGTTGCTGAAGGATGCGATCACGGCGCCGCAGGTGGCGAAGCTGCTGGGGACAAGTCGGCAAACCCCCCACGACCGCGTCGAGAGCGGCACCTTGCTGGGCGTGCAGGATCGCGGCGCGTGGTACTTTCCGCTCTGGCAATTCGATGCCGAGGGGCCAGATGGCGTCGTCGCGGGCTTGCCGACAGCGCTCAAGGTGCTCGACGTATCGCCGCTCGCGAAGGTGAGCTGGCTCACGCGCGCGAATCACCATCTGGAGGGTACGTCCCCGCTCGATGTACTGAAACGGGGCGATGTCGCGCGGATCGTTGCACTCGCCGAGGCTGTTGGGGTGAACTAGCGTGGTCGTCGTCAGCCCACCCCCGCCCGACCCGAACCGTCGCTTACGCCCGAAATTCTGCGCGGTGCCATCCGGCGCCGCGCTTGTTCGTTTGTTCGATCCGACGAGCCGGTATCGCCAGACGGCGCTCTCCTTCCGCTATCACGGCCCCAACCGGCGATTCGATCACCACCGGCGCGATGCGGCCACCGGCAAGCCAACGGATGATCCCGCGCGCGGGATCTATTACGGCGGCTGGTCAACCGACCAATCGAACGGACTCTCCTCGTGTCTCGTCGAAATCTTCGGCGACACGGGCATCGTCGAATTCGAGCACTGGTATATCGCGACGCCGGTCGTCCGGCGGAATCTCCGCCTCCTGGACCTTCGCGGGAAAGCGGCGATGAACGCGGGTACCGTCGCCGCCGTTGCTGCATGCGATCACACGCTTTCGCAGCCCTGGTCGCGGTATTTCTACGAAACCCCGGCGACCTACCCGGACATTGACGGGATACTTTATCCGAATGCGCACAACCACGAGATCGCCCTCGCCCTCTACGAGGGTACGCGGGACGATCTCGTCTGCCCGCCCGACCGGATCATCCCCCTCGATCACCCCGACCTTCGACCGACGATCCTCCACATCATGCTCGCGAACAGCCTCGTTGCGCGGTAGGCGAACGCAAACGCACAGCGGGATATGACGGCCAATCGGGTATGTCGCGCCGGGAATCAGTTGCGGGCGCGGCCAGCGGGGAAACGCAAATTGAAATGGCCCGCCGCGATGCCACCCAACATGCCGCTCACGCCGCGCTGGAGGTATTCGACGAATGCATCATCGGCGGCCGGGGTCGGCGCGGCGTCCAACCACCGTTGCGTGCCGTGTTCGACAATGGCGAAGGTCAGTTCGGCGACGAGGGGTGACCAGAAAGGGTCGGGAGTGATCCCCTCCTTCGCGGCTTGGGTGAGCGCCTGCCGCGCGATCTCCTCGCGCACCCGATGGCGCGCCGCCTCGATCTCAATACCGAGCGGGCTTTCCGCCGCGCCTGTGAACAGGAGCATGAACGCCGCCGGGTTCCAGCGGGCCGCGTCGAGGTAGGCACGGAGGGCCGCGCCACTCGGGGCGGCGGGGAGCGCGACGGCCTCCGTCATCGCGTCGGTCAGGCGGGCGGCGGTGTCGTTAAGGATGGCACGATACAAATCTTCCTTGGAAGCGAAAGCGCGATACAGGATCAGACGCGTCACACCGACGCGCCCGGCGATCTCCTCCATCGTCACGCCGCCGAACCCGCGCTCTGCGAACGCCTGCGCGGCGACCGTCAATATCTGTCGCCGCCGCTCGGCACGGGGCAATCGAATCGTTTTTTGCACCATGCCACGCCCCCGGCAGCGACGTATACGCCGTGGATACACACACGCTCTCATTGCAGGAACGAGTATAACAGTCGGGTCGAGAAACCTCACCCCCCGACCCCTCTCCTTTGCTTTTCAGCAAAGGAGAGGGGAGAAATGCGGAAAGAACCGAATGGTGGATGAGATTCTCCCCTCTCTATCGCCGAACAGACCTCTCACAATCTTCCACTTCAGGGCGATGGAGAGGGACCAGGGGTGAGGTTCCCTCAGATCGCCGCGTCGCCGGGTTTGAGGCCGTTGCCCGCGTCGGTGACTTGCCAGCCGCCCATCGCGCCGACGTAGGCGTAATCCGCGTAGCCGTCGCTGCTGGCAATGCTGGCGATATTGAACTTCGCGCCCGGCACGTTGGTGCGCACCCAGGCGCTGAAGTCGCGGATCGTCTCGCGGGCATGGGCGAAACCGCTCGGCCCGGTATCGTGGAGGGCGAGGGAGCGACCGGCACGGTTGATGATGATAAGAAAGCCGTGGCTGTCGAGCGTGCCGCCACTCTGCTCGACGATGAACTGATGCTCCGGCGTGCCCTGGAAGCGGTCGTTGTGCGGCGCGAAGTCACTCGGCGCGAAGGTCAGCGTTTCACCATCGCCGAAGAAATCCACGCGCGGCGCGATGTCCACGATGCGCCGGACGACGTCATCGTCGTACTTCAGGTTGACGTACACATCGTAGGACATCGCACACTGCTCCTTTGGCATCGCCCAAACCGCCGCCCGCCGCATGGTAAACCGTGTGAGCGCCTGCGGCAAACGGCCCGTCTCCCCAGCGCCCAATGCAAATCCGACGGTGCGCTATACTCAGTCCTCAGTCCTTAGTCCTTAGTCCTATCTGGAGGCAGAGATGAAAAAGGTTTTGATGACCGGCGCGAGTGGGAAGATCGGGGTGTCGCTCCGGGAACTACTGAAAGGGCGGTACGCGCTGCGTCTGCAGGAACGGCCGGGCGGGACACCTGTCGGCCCCGCGCGGGAGGGTGAAGAGATCGTCCAGACCGATCTCACCGACATGGACGGGATGCGCGCCGCGATGCGTGGCTGCGACGCCGTGATCCATCTTGCGGCATCCTCCGCCGTGCAAACGCCGTGGGAAGATGCCCTCAACAACAACATCGTCGGTCAGTACACGGTGCTGGAGGCAATGCGGCACGAGGGCGTGCATCGGATGGTCTTCGCGACGACCAATCACGTCACGGGCTACTACGAACTGAAGGGCCGTCCCTGCTACCCGGACATGCCGGTGCGCCCGGACGGCTACTACGGCGCGTCCAAGGCGTTCGGCGAGGCGATCGCGCGCCTCTATGTAGACGAGCACGGTTTGGAAGTGATCTGCCTGCGCATCGGCTCGTGGCTGCCGGAGCCGACGAATGTCCGCAACCTCAGCACCTGGCTCTCCCCGCGCGACATGGCCCAACTGGCGTGGCGCGCCATCGAGACGCCGCTCACCTGGGGCATCTTCTACGCGATCTCCGGCAACGCCCGCCGCTACTGGGACATCGGCCCGACCCAGGAGCAACTCGGCTACCAGCCCGAGGACGACGCCGAGCGGTACGCCGCCCAGATTGAAAAAGGGAGTTGAACCACGAAGGCGCGAAGATGGAACGAAAAATTATCTAGGAGTTACACAGTTCGCGAGAGAAACCCGGTGGTGGCGGGCTTTAGCC
>JALYXG010000601.1 GCA_030947205.1 Chloroflexota bacterium | reverse complement strand
CGCGCAGGCGACGCCCGCAGCCACCGCCACGACAGCGGCGACGGGGGCGAGCGGCACGGGTACGAGCGCCGCAACCTCCGCAGCGACCGCAACGGTGAGTGGTACGGGCACGGGTACGACGGTCGCTACGACCGCGCCGACCGCCACGGTCACCGGTGCGGGCACGACGACCGGAACCACCGCCGCCGCGACGCAAGCGCCGACCGCGACGGTTGGCGGCACGACTGCTACTGGGACACCCGTAGTTACGGCGACGCGAGCAGCAACAGGTACTACGGCGAGCGGTACCGCCGGAACGGTGATCGCCACAGGGACGGGTGGCGGCACGACCGGGACAACCGGTTCAACCCCGACAACATTGCCGGCAACGGGTCAGGGGCACAATGATTCGTCGCGGAACGGTGGACTGCTGTTGCTGATCGCCGTGGCGATTGTCGGCATGGGCGCGGGCATCGCGCTGAAGCGGCGTGCATCGCGGGCATAACGAAATGGCGCTTATCCCCAACGCCGAACTCGCGCGCAAAACCGTGACAACGGCGGGCGGCAGCACACAGGCGCCACCCGGCGCACCCGCGATGCGGTCATAGCAAGCGGTCGAATGAGCGAGAGGAGCGGACGCAATTTGTGCGTTCGCTCCCGTATTCACTAAAGGAGGATAATATGGCAACGAAAAAGGGTGCAGGATCGTGGAAAGCGGAGCGCACCACCGGGCGAAAGTACTCAGGCGGCGACGCGGACACGAAACCGGCGCCGGGCGAGCGAGACAAGTTCTGGGTCTCCGGCTATACCCGCGCGGACGGCAAGAAGATCGAAGGCTACTGGCGGACGAATCCCGACGCGAAGAATCCCGACGCGCATCGGTAGCCTGTGCCGCAGGATCAGTAATTACACAAGCTGCGGTAATCCTCGGATTCTCCCCCGATAAAGGAAGGGGAGCATCGCAAGCACGCGCGGTACGGCGTCATGGTGCAGCGGGACTGTCGGTGCGGAGGCGATGGCGGAGGCGGGTGATTTCGTCATCCGTGATGCCGATGCCGCGCAAATATGGGGTAATGCCGCCGTATGCGCTGTCGAGGTAGCCCAGGGTGGCATCCATCGTTTCCGAGACCGCAGAGAAACTGAGGGCGTAGTCCGCGCTGATCGTCGTGGCGGAGACACCGGCGACGCCGAGCAGCAGGGCGACGATTAGGCCCGTGCGATCCCGCCCCGCGTGGCAGTGGATGACGATTCCGCCGTCCTGTGCGTCCGCGATGGCCCGTATGATGGCGGCGATCTGCTCCTGATTCGTCGAGAGATAGGCGGCATTGATCGCCGCTGTGTAGGAAAGCCCCGCCTCCTTGTGCGCGGCGACCGCTTTGCTAACTGCTCGGTCATTGGGGTCGAGTGGCAAATAGTGCGTGACAATCTCGGCGTGCTCGGTGAACGGGCTTGGCTCGTCACGCACCTCGACGGGGATGCGCAGATCAATGATCGTGCGGACGCCGTACGCTTCGAGCGCGGCGCGCCCCTGGGTGTTCAGCCGCCCAACCGAGTCCGCGCGCACCAACGCGCCCCAACGAATCGTCACGCCATCGTCGGTCACGTGGTCGCCGAGGTCGCGGGCGTTATAGCATGTATCCCAGCGCAGATGGCGTTGCGGCGTCGTCACCCGGCGATAATCTCCACGGGCGTGCCGATCGTCGCCCAATCCCACATCCAGGCGGCGAAATCGGTCGGCAGGTTGACGCAGCCGTGCGACATCACACGGCCCCAGTTGTGGTGCCAGTACGTGCCGTGGAGCGAATAGCCTTCCTGCCACGAGAGTGAGTCATTGCCGAAATACTGGACATACGGCACATTCGGCAAGTCGTAGCCGGGGCCGATCATCTCCTGCGACAAGAATCGCTGCTGCACCGTGTACGACCCGGTCGGCGTCGCGTGGCCGAGTACGCCGGTGGAAACATCGAGGTCCTGCACGAGCGTGTTGCCGTCATAGGCCCAGAGATGCTGCTGCGCGAGATTGACGAGCGCCCAGTGACCCTGATGCGGCGTGACGCCCTGAATGTCGCGGATTGGCGCGTCGCCGATCTGGTCCACGCCCTCCGGCGCAGTACCGAAGGGGTCGGCCGGTCCATGCCCGATCACGCCGAGTTCGGTGATACGGGCGACGTTGTTGGCCGTCGGGTCGAGTTCCAGCTTGCCATACAGGAAATACTGCGCGGTCGCTCCGCTCTCCGTCAGTTCCTCCGAGATCGGATCACCCAGGAGCGCCTTTTTCTTTGCCCAGACGGTGTAAAAGCCGTTGGCTACCCAGTGACCCGCCGTT
The DNA here is from genome assembly GCA_030947205.1 of Chloroflexota bacterium. Lineage (GTDB taxonomy): Bacteria > Chloroflexota > Chloroflexia > Thermomicrobiales > JALYUS01 > JALYUS01. The sequence goes on along the minus strand of JALYXG010000601.1, from coordinate 647 downwards.
GCGACATAGGCCGCGTCGGCGGGCGTCGGGCCGGGCGTTTTGGCGCGCGACTTGAAGGCGTCGGCGCCGAGCAGGGAATGGGATTGCGCGGTCTCCTTGCCGATAGCGGCTAGTTCCGGCGCACTCCCCGCGCGCTGAAAGATGCGACCGACCGTGTACCACTGCTCGGTGACGCCGTTCGTGGTGATCGCTTCGTTCAATGGCCAACCGAGGCCATCCGCGCCGCCGGTTTGCTCCCAGAGCGTGCGGAAGGCGGCAGGAATCGTGTGCCCCGTCGGACGGGCATACAGGGGCGGCGGTGCGGCGCTTGCCACGAGCGCGGCGGGCAACAGCGCAGTAACGATGGCCAGACCAATCAGCAGACGAAGGAATAATCGAAATCGAAATCGAGATTGAAGCCCCCGAGACCCGTTCATGCGTGTACTCCTTGTGTTGCCGCCCCTTGGACGACGGTGCGGGATGCGTGTGAAGAGAGCGTGTGATGAGAGCGTCCGTACGAAAATCGTGCATGTGCGGGGCAGAGACGCGCGCAACGCCTCACGCCCGTTGTAAAGAACGAACGATCCTCCCTTTTGGTTGCGGCCTTTCTGGTAATTGCCGCAGCGTACGGTTCCTTCGGGTAAATTGCCCTCGGTACGCCTCTCGAT
>JALYXG010000592.1 GCA_030947205.1 Chloroflexota bacterium | reverse complement strand
GCACTCCCTGGACGGCAGGCTTCAGCCTGCTCCACCATTGTGCAGCGGTGAGCGGCCCCGTCGTCCTCGTCGGCGGTGAGGCGTTCACGCAGCCGTTCGACCGTTTCCACCGCCGTTTTCTGCGCGCGGCGGCCACTGACGGGCGACCGACCCCGACTATTGCCTTCCTACCTACCGCGTCCGAGCGTTTCCCCGACGATGACACGGAGGATGCGGCCTATCGCCTCGGCAAGATGGGTATCGCCGCGACTGTCCCGATCCGCACGCGCTCTGACGCGGAGAATCCCACGTTTGCCGACGGCATCGAGGCGGCGGACGTCATCTACCTCGGCGACGGCGACACGGGGCGGCTCGTGCGGACGATTCACGGCACAAAGACTGAGGCGGCGATCCGCACGGCGCATCGCCGGGGCGCGCTCGTCATCGGCGCGGGCGCGGGCGCGGCTGCCCTCTGTGCGGATGTCCCGGCACGCCCCGACGACGTCCCCGCCCGGCCCGGCGAACCGTATTTTCGCTGGTTCCCCGGCTTCGGCATCCTCGGCGGCATGGTCGTCCTGTCGCGCTACAACCGTACCCCCGCCGTCTGGCTCCGTCGCCTCAAAGAAACGACGCCGCACGACGCACCACTGATTGGCATTGACGACGTGACCGGCCTCGTCTGGATGGACGATCACTGGAGCGTCGTCGGCTACGGCCGCGTCATCATCTTCCACGCCCTGACCGAAACCTCATTCGGCGCCGGCGAAACCGTCCCCCTCCCGCCGCCGGTTGAAAGCGATTGAACCGCAGAGACGCAGAGGACGCAGAGAAACACAGGGGAAGAAAAGAGGAAAAAGCAAACTGTCTCTTTCTCTCCTCTTCCCTCTCTGCGGTCTCTGCGTCTTGTATGTTGAATGATGGCATAGAATGAGAAGCGGACACCAGCACCACCGGAGCCTGATACGCGTCCAGACCTTCGAGGTCGTCGCAGAGATAAGACGGGTGCTGGCATTGACCGTTCAAGCTCGCAAAGCATCGGCGCCGCACGAGTCGCCATGCACAAGACGGAGCCCGACGGTCCCGCTGCTTCCGCTGCTGTACCAGGAGGTTACTATGCTCACGATTCCTTCCCCGACGCTGGTCGGCGTTGACATTGCCGCGCGTACCCTCGCCGTCGCCATCGCCCACGGCGAGGCTCTCCCCACACCCGCCGAGACGTTGACCAACGATCCGGACGGCTGGCGGGCGTTGCTGACCGTGCTGACCGCACACGGCAGCACACCCGCTGAGACGCTGGTCATCATGGAGGCGACCGGATCGTATTGGCAGGGACTGGCGATGGCCCTGCACACTGCGGGATGGGGCATCAGCGTCGTGCCGCCCGCCAGCGTGCGCGACCATGCCCGCGCCCGTTTCCGCCGTGCCAAGACCGATGCCCTCGATGCCGCCCTGCTCGTCGATTATGCCCGGCGGCAGCAGCCCGCCCGCTGGAGTCCGCCACCACCGGAGATCGCAGCGTTGCGACTGCTGCTGCGGCAGCGGGATGATTTGGTGGCAATGCGCACCCAGACGCGCAACCGGCAGCATGCCCTCGCCCAGTGGCCGACCGTTCCCGTCGAGGCACAGCAACCGCTGGTCGCCCTCGCACGGGTGCTGGCTGAACAAATCGCTGCCCGCGATGCGGCGATCAAGCAACGGGCGGCAGCGACGGTGACGCTGGCGACCGAGATGGCGCGCTTGCAGACAATCACCGGGGTCGGCATGCTGACAGCGGCAGTCGTGCTCACCGAAACCCGGCCACTCAGAGGCAATGTCACGCCTCGGCAGGTAGTCGCTTTCGCGGGCCTCGACCCCGCACCGCACGAGTCGGGGACGTCGGTGCGGGGAGCACGACACATGAGCAAGACGGGCAATGCCCGTTTGCGACAAGCAGTCTACATGGCCGCGCTCGCTGCCAGTCGGTACAATCCGGTGCTGCGGACGTTCTATCAGCGGTTGCGGGCGCACGGGAAGAAACCGCGCGTCGCGCTGGTGGCGGTGGCGCGCAAACTGTTGGCCTTGATGGTGACGCTGCTCATTCATGAACGCGACTTCGATCCGGACTGGGCGACTCATCGCCACGCAACATAGCATCTCTGCGCTTCTCCCCGGTTTCAGTCGCCACAAGAGTGGTGACGCGCGAGAGGGCGGCGCGGAGGCGTTTGTCGCGGTTGGCAGGAGAAACCGTGCCGAGAGCGACGGCGGCATCGCCGTGGAAGGTGGCAAAGCGGGCGATTTCAGCGGCGAGATCGGTGAACATCTGCGGGTCGCGCGGTGCGCCATCCTCGAACCAGAGATTTTTGACGCGCAAAACGCGGCGTTTACGATCCAGCGACGGATCAAGGCGCGCAACGAAGCGGTCGCCCCAGAGCACGGGCAGCGTATACGGGCCATATTTCCGCTTCGCCGCCGGGACATAGACTTCCCAGGTGTAGTCGAAACCCCAGAGTGCGGCGAGGCGTTTGCGGTCCCAGACGAATGGATCGAGCGGCGCGAGAATGACGGCACGCCGCTCCGTTTCGGCGATCGGTGTCACCGATGCGAGGAAGTCCCGTTGTTCCGGCGCGATATAAAAGAGTATGCGGATGCCCTCAACCGCAACCGGCACGGCATCACCGGCGGCAATCGCGGGACGGATGCCGCCGGTTCCCATCGCCAGACCGGCGTACGTCACGTCGCGATGTGCGTAGTGCAATTCGCGTTCGGCATCGGTCACGGGCGTTATGTCCACATCGAGCGGCAGCATCCGCTCAGTCAGTTCGTAGAACCGCTGCGTCCCTTCCCGATGATGCACCATTAAAAAACCGCGCCGCAAAAGCGTTTGCAAAGCGACCTGCGAGCGGCGCGTCGTGCCCCAGCCGTACTCCATAGGCGTGCGGTCATCCTCTTCCATGAAGTCACGCCCGGCAAGCGGGCCACGTATGCGGATCGTGCCGAGCACGCGCTGCGTCACCTGCTGCATGATCTCGGGGTGCGCCTGCTCCATGCGCGTCGGCGGGCCAATACGGCGGTCGTAGAAGCGCCAGTCCGCCATCGGCAAAATCGCGTGGATGCTGTGGAAGTTCTCGACCAGCGCCCGGTCGCGATACAGCGCGTCGTCCAGATGGGAGAGCAGGTAGCCGGGCATCCGCGTCCGCGCGATCAGGTGATGATTCGCCGCCACGACGCTGACCGGGTCAACCTGGAGGATGCCGATCTGCTCGACCAGGGGCAGAGGATGATTCGGCAAACCCTGAACCGGATACAAACCGCCAGGGCGGCGGAGCAGAAACGCGCGCGCATGATCGGGACTGATCGTTATTGGCGCCGACACCACTGTTCGAACGGCCATACCTCCTCCTTCCCATATCGCCGATTGACACGAGAAAGTATCGCACATCCGTTCTGTACGTTCAAGAAGTTGCGCGCCGCTTCTTCAATCGTCGTGCCGGCCCGCGAGTTCGTCTTCGGGGGCGATGCGCACAGTCGGGTCGGACTCCGCTTCCATGATAAGCGTGTCAATCTGCTCGGCCTCGCGATGGGCGCGACGGATCGCCCGCAGACGGCGCAACTGCCGGAACGCCGCGTCCGCCGCATTCTCGCCGCGCTCCTGGGC
>JALYXG010000582.1 GCA_030947205.1 Chloroflexota bacterium | reverse complement strand
CAGGAAGTCAGCACCGGCGCGTCGAACGACATCGAGCAGGTGACCAATCTCGCACGCAAGATGGTGACTGAGTACGGCATGAGCAAAGAGCTTGGGCCAATTCAATACGGGAAGCGCGAAGAGATGGTCTTCCTGGGTCGCGACATCGGTGAGCACCGCAACTACTCGGACGATGTCGCTTTCCAGATTGACAAGGAAGTGCGCAAACTGGTCGAGGAAGGATACGAGCGGGCGCGGCAGGTGCTGACGACGTACATGGAGCAGTTGCACCAGATTTCCGCACTGCTGCTGGAAAAAGAGACGGTGGACGGCGCGGAGATCGAGGAGTTCTTCCAGGAGCCGAAGCCCGCGCCGAGTTACGTGATCCCGCAGCGTGCGAAGGACGCGGTCGCGGCGGCGGTCCTTGCCGCCGAGCAGAAGGCGCAGAGCCAGCAACCGAATCCGACCGCGCCGAAGCCTTCCGCGAACGGGCAAGCGCCACCGCCACGATTCCGCAACGCGCCCGGCGTGGCATAGTACCCCTCGGACGTTCGATGTGGGGCCGGAGCGATCCGGTCCCGCTTTTCTGTCTGATTGAATGCGATGGATCGAATGAACACCCCTAGCACGCTCAGCGTTGGCGCGACGATCACGTTGCGCGCCACTTCGATGGCAAACGGCGGCGACGCCGTCGGTCGGCACAGCGACCTCGTTGTCTTTCTACAGGGCGCCGCACTCGGCGAATTGGTCTCCGCCCGCATTGTCGAAATGCGCAAGACATTCGCGCGCGCTGTCGTCGTGGACGTTCTCGAACCGTCAGCGGATCGCGTCGCGCCACTTTGCCCCTATTTCGGCGCGTGTGGCGGCTGCCAGTGGCAGTTCCTCGATTATCCGGCACAGGTGCGTGCAAAAAATCAAATTGTGCGCGAGCAGTTCCAGCGGTCATTCCGGTTGAGCGATGCGGCCCTGGACACAGCGATGCGCGTGCCGCTCGCGATGGTGGATCCGTGGCAGTACCGTAACGTCATCACCGTTGAACCAACAAAGGACGACAAGCCGGCGTTTCATCACCTCCACAGCGCGGAACTCGTGGCGATCAGCCTTTGCCCAATCAGCCAACCGGCGATTAGTGGCGAGTTGATTCGCCTCAGCACTGCCGGAATGTCGAGTGAAACGACGATTCGCGCAGATGGCGCAGGGGCCGCGACATCCTTCGGCGCGAGCGAACGGCGCACGGTGTACCATACCCTCCTCGGTCGGCGGTTCAGGGTGTCGGGCGGCGCGTTCTTCCAGGTGAACACGCGCCCGGAAACGCGGCCGGATGGTTCCTCACAAAGCATGGCGGATCTCCTCGCACGCTGCGTGCTGGAAGGCTTGGCGCTCACGGGCAACGAGACGGTGCTGGATTTGTATGCCGGGGTCGGGACGTTCGCGATTCTCGCCGCGCCGCACGCGCGCCGCGTCGTCGCGGTCGAGGAGGCGCCAATCGCGGGTACGGATGCTCGCTTCAATGCCGTTGCCGCCGATGCCCAAAATATCGCCGTCCATGTTCACAAAGCGGAACGCTTCATGACGACCTTCGCCGAGCGCGTGGACGCGGTTGTGCTCGACCCGCCGCGCGCGGGCTGCGGCAACGGTGTCCTCGATGGGCTTTTGCGCCTCCGCCCCAGCCGCATTGTCTATGTTTCGTGCGATGTCGCAACGCTCGTGCGCGACATCCGTGCACTCCATGCGGCGTACCGGATTGATTCGGTGCAGATGGTTGATCTCTTTCCGCAGACGCATCACATCGAAACCGTGACCGTACTGACACGACGGGAGGAGAAGCGATGAGCGACAAACCGTTCGATCTGACGCGCGCGCGCGCCGAAGTCTTCGCGCTGGTTCGCGCGTGTCCGACCGGGCGCGTGACGACGTATGGATGGCTCGCCTCGGCGATTGGCATGCCGGGGCACGCGCGCTTCGTCGGCTGGATCATGAATGGCACACCGGCGGAAGCGCGGGTGCCCGCGCATCGCGTGGTGAACCGCGAGGGCGCGCTGACCGGGGCGTGGGCATTCGGTCACCCGGATACGATGGCGGGCCTTCTGCGCGCCGAGGGCGTCGAGTTCGACGCCAAAGGCCGCGTGGTGATGAAGCGCTTCGCGTGGGACCCACTCGCCGACCTCGATGCCGACGATCTGGCGCGTATCCTCGCCGGAGCGTCGGCGGAGTTCGCCGACCTGCCCGGACCGTCGGATGACTTGCCCGCAGCCTTGCGTCGCGACCTCAGCGGCCCATTTAAGCTGCGCCCCGACGCATCGTAGTCCACCGAAAAATCCGGTAAGCCGCGCCATTCAGCCTGTTGCGTCGCCACTGGCCGCCAGCGCGGCACGATAGACGGAAAGGTGCCGCGCGGTGATCGCTTCGAGGCCGAAAAGACGCTCGGCGCGCGCGCGCGATGCGGCCGACATTTGCGACCGCAATGCGGTATCATCCGCGAGTTCGCGCAGCCGACGTGCCATCGTCTCTCCATCCTCGACAGCGGTGAGAAAGCCGGTGATACCGTCCGCGACGACTTCGCGCGTCCCGCCGGTGTCGGTCGCGACAATCGGGCAACCGGCGGCAAGCGCTTCGAGATGAGTCCGGCTCAACGGCTCGGGCCAGCGCGCGGGGGTGATGACGGCGATTGCCCGCCGCATCAGGGCGATAACCTCCTCGTTCGACCTCCGGCCCAAAACATGGAGGCCGCCATTCGCCATCGCACGGAGCGACGCTTCCAATGGGCCGTCACCGACGACAAGGATCGGCGGCGCGCCGGGACCGAGCCGCTCTGCGATGTCCGCGAGGAGGTCCGCGCCCTTGTGGGCGGCGAGCTTGCCAACATAAAGGAAGAAACGATCCGGCACATCGCCGCCGCTGCCATCGTTATTGGTGAACAGGGAAAGATCAACCGCGTTCGGGATCGTGTGCAGACGCGACGGCGGCACGAGGGAGACGAGTTCCCGATGCATTGCGTCGCTCGCGGCGATGACACCGGCTGCTTTCGACAGGGTGCGCTGGCGCTGCCGCAACATGCCGCGCATTATCTCGCGCTTCAGGAGGTGCATCGGCTTCGGTGCATCGGTCGAGCCGCGATTCGGGTTGCATACGGATAATGTGCCGTGAAGGCAGCCGGGACACGGCGTCGAAGCGAGGGCGGTGCCGTAGAAACAGACGGGCCAGTGATCGCGTACAGTGACGATCAGCGGTATCGCGCCTGCGACGTGGCCCGCGACGAGCATCGCGTTGATGTGTTGCGCGTGGATGATCTCCGGAGACCACGCGCGGATCAGCCGACGCACGATCCGTCCGGGGCCAAGCCCAGTGACCGCGAAGCGTGCGGGATTGACCAGGCGTGCGCCCGATTCGGCCTGCCAGACAGGAAATGCGCCGTAGGTCGTTGCGACGATTTGGTGTGTCGGGGTCGCGACGACGACGCGGACATCGTGTCCCTCGGCGCGCAGCCCGCGCGCGAGATGGTAGGCGCTCCACCCGCTGCCGTATGCATGGGGCGGGAAAGCATCGGTGATAAACAGGACGCGAAAAGGGCGTGTCATGTGCCACCGACCAATGCGGTCATGATCCCGTCCAGATGGCGACAATGCGCCTCCCACGACCACGCGGAAACGACGCGGGCGCGCCCTTCTGCGCCCATCGCGGTGCGCCGGTGCGGGTCGCGCAGCAATTCCGACAGCGCGCTCGCGAGCGCCGCACTATCCCCTTCGGGTACCGCGATACCCGCGCCGCGCACGATCTCCGTCAAAGGAGC
>JALYXG010000568.1 GCA_030947205.1 Chloroflexota bacterium | reverse complement strand
CGGTCTCCCGCGCCAGCGCGCCGAGGAAGACCCACGCGTCGGCGGCCATGCGGTCGAGGTGGCCTGACGAAGAATAGTAATGCTCCGCCAGCAAGGCGGCGTCGAAGCCGGCCGCTTCGCCGGCTTGGGTAAAGGCCAGCGTCGCCGCGTAGTCCAAGCCCTCCTGAATCTCGATTGACAAGCAGAACTTCATACCCCCACCCTTCCATTTCCGACGCCGTTGTACCCACCGTTCGGCGCGTACCGCAGCGCCACGATCAGCACATATCGGCGGATAGTATAGCGCGGCAACCGTGATTATCGTTTCTGACGGGTGCGATGCGCGTCGAACCCCTTGACAATCGAATGCGCGTCATTTATCCTAACAGTCTTCGGAAAAGAGATGAGCATTCGGCGTAGTGGCACTTGAGAAAGGACCGATAATAATGCAGCGAGTCCGGCGTCAACCCCCTTATCTCTTCGCTCAGGCAATAGCGATGAACCGCCCGCTCGCGCTGACGGTGCTCATCATGCTGCTGGCGATGCTCGCTGCGCTTGTCGGGCTGGTCGTTGATCCGCGCGTGATTACCAGCGCACCGGCGTGGCTCAAGCCGCTCAAGTTCGCCGTTTCGATCAGCATCTATGCCGCGACCTTCATCTGGCTGCTCAGTTTTATCCAAGGCCATCGGCGCGTCGTTCGGCTCATCGCATGGGTCTCGGCAACGGGAGTACTCATTGAGATGGTGTTGATTGCGGGGCAAGTCGTCCGGGGCACGACGAGCCACTTCAATGTCGGCACGGGGTTCGATGCTGCCGTCTGGGAGACGATGGCCGTCTCCATCGTCTGCGTCTGGACCGCGAACCTGATCCTCGGCATCGTCCTGCTGCGGCAACGCTTCGCGGACGCCGCGTTCGCCTGGGCATTGCGGCTCGGCGTCTTCATCAGTTTTGTCGGTATGGGCGTCGCCTTCTTCATGACGACGCCGACGGCGGCGCAACTGACGGCGGCGAATGCGGGCGCTGGTCTGCCGGTCGCCGGTGCGCACACGGTCGGCGTGGCCGATGGCGGGCCGGGCCTGCCGATCGTCGGGTGGAGCACGGTCGGCGGCGACCTCCGCGTGCCGCATTTCGTTGGCCTCCACGCGCTGCAACTGCTGCCGCTGCTCGGCTGGCTGATCGTCCGCTACGGCGCGCGGCTGCGCCCGGCATCGCGGACAGTGCTGGTCTGGATCGCGGGACTCGGCTACCTCGGCCTGGTCGGCTTGCTCACTTGGCAAGCGTTGCGCGGTCAGTCGCTCGTCGCGCCAGATGCCCGCACGCTCGTTGCCGCCGGTTTGCTCCTGACCACCATCGTCGGCGCGGCACTCGTTGTCCTGATCCGCGAGGCGGGCCGCCATGCCACGCGCCCCCATGTAGACGATTCCGCAGCCACGTATCTGACGACGTAACACGACAAAAGTGCGGCAGGTCAGCGGTATTCGGGAACGACAACGCAGGAGCGAATCGCATGACGACAACGGCGGGAGCGAAGGGGCGGCGGGCGCGGTACGGCGAGGAGATGCGGCAGGACATCCTCCAGGCGGCGCGCGACATCATCGCCGAAGAAGGCGCGGGCGCGCTCTCGATCCGCGGCATCGCCCGGCGCATCGGCTACAGCGCCCCCGCCTTGTATGAATACTTTGCGGGCAAAGAAGCGATTGCCGAGGCGCTCTTTGTCGCCGGGTTCCGCCAACTGGCGGCGATGATGGAACAGGTCACCGAACCCGACCCCATTGCGCGCCTGCGCGATCTCGGCATGGCGTACCGCGCGTTCGCAATCGCGCACCCGCAGGAATACAGCCTGATGTTCAGCCGCCCGATCCCCGAATTCCAGCCCTCATCGGACGACCTTGACATCGCGACGACCGCCTTTGCCCCTCTCCAACACACCTTCGAGGAGGGCATTGCAGCGGGCGTCATCCGACCGATGGAAGCGCGCACCGGCGCGACCGCGTCATGGGCATTTTTGCACGGCCTCGTCTCGCTCGAACTGGCGGGCATGGGCGGCCCGCCGCCCGACCCCGATTATGCACTGCCTCCGGGAACCGTCGTTCCCGGCCACTTCCCTTCGCTGTACGAAACTGCGCTCAATCTCTTCAACGACGCAATCCGCACACGATAGCACGGAAGGAGGCGATCATCGCACCATCCTGTGCATGTCCACGAACTGATCGTTGACCGGCAATCGGCGCCGTAACACGCTCACGCAGACTTTGTGGCCTGCACGAGCGGAGCCGCAGGCTGAAAAGCCTGCGCTACCAAGGGAGAATTATCATGAGCAAGGTCATGCCAGGCCGCTACACCGCGCAGATCGAGGGGCCGTTCGTCGTGTTCATCATCGGCATGCGCATCAACCGCGTGTTCGCCTTCCGCAGGTGGGTACCGACCGCGATGGCGATGGGGCCGATGCTGAACACGCTCTTTCGGCACCCGGAAAAGGGCTTCCTCGGCGCGGAAACGTTCGTTTCCTGGCGCGGCGTCAACGTCCTGCAATACTGGCGCTCATTCGACGATCTCGAACGGTTCGCGCGCAGCAAGGAGGAGCCGCACCTGAGCGCATGGCGTCGCTTCAACGAGGCGGTCGGCACAGACGGCAGCGTCGGCATCTGGCACGAAACCTATCAGGTCGCGGCAGGACAATACGAGGCGGTCTATAACAACATGCCCGTCTACGGTCTCGCGAAAGCCACCGACCACACCCCGGCGACGGGCCGTAAGGAGACCGCACGCCGCCGGATGGGTGGCGAGAGCGCCCCCGCCGTTCCCACCCCGGCGTAGGAAATACGGAGAATCGGTGTAACTGACTTTATTGGAAGGGTACGGGATCGAAACCGACCCACTCGATCCCCGGCAGCACACCGAAGCGCCGCGCCATCACATCGAGCGCCTGCGGATTGTTGTCTACGAGCATGAAGCGTCGTCCGAGCGCGAGGGCAGCCGCGCCGGTCGTGCCGCTCCCCGCGAAACAGTCCAGTACGAGATCGCCGGGGTGTGAGGACGCGGCGATCACCCGCGTGAGGACGCCGACCGGCTTCTGTGTCGGATAGCCCGTCCGTTCCGTGCCATTTGTCGGCACGATCGTGTGCCACCAGGTATCGGTCGGCAACTTCCCCCGCGCGGCCTTCTCCGGGCCGACGAGTGCGGGCGCCATGTAGGGGATGCGTTCGACCGCGTCCGCGTTGAAGGTGTATCGCTTCGGGTCCTTGACGTAGACGAGGATCGTGTCGTGCTTGGGCGGCCATTTCTTCTTCGTGCGCGCGCCGTAATCGTAGGCCCAGATCACCTCGTTGAGGAAGCAGCGGCGTCCGAAGATCAGGTCGAGCAGCACTTTGCAGTAGTGCGCCTCGCGGTAATCAATGTGGAAGTAGAGCGTGCCGTCGGGCGCGAGCACGCGGTGCGCCTCGATTAGGCGCGGTTCGAGGAAGGCGAGGTAGTCATCGAAAAGATCGGCGTACGCGCGCGTGCCGATTTTGACTGTCGCGTAGCGCGTGCCCCCAAAACCGCTGCGGTCGCCATCGGCGGAGCGGACTGTCTTAATGCGTGTATAGCCCTGCATTTTGCCCGTGTTGAAGGGCGGATCGAGGTAGATGAGCGGCACGGAACCATCCGGCATCGCCTGGAGGACCGGCAAGTTATCGCCGAAAACGATGCGGCTCGTCATCACCCGCCCCTTACATCCATGCAATTGATACGCTCCGCTTACGGTACTACACGGTGCAACGGCCTGTCGTACGTGGTTTAAAAAACCTCCAAGTTGACGAAATATGTCCCGAAATGGTATAATCGAGCCTACAGCGACGTGTACGGACACGGACGACGGTTGCACCACAAGGGGCGCAGACGAAGATGGACCGACAGCACGGCAGCACCCGCCGTACGATCATCGAAGCGCTCAAACGCCAAAACGGCTTGACCGCGAACGAACTCGCCGGGATGCTCGCGATCACGAGCATGGCGGTGCGCAAGCATCTGACGCAGTTGGAAGCGGAAGAACTGGTCACGTCCACCGTCGAACGGCGTCCGGTTGGTCGTCCGGTCAATCATTTTCACCTGACCGAGGCTGCGGAACAACTTTTCCCCAATACATCAGACCAGTTGACCGTCGAGTTGCTCACCGATCTGCGCATCCTCAGCGGCGAAGAAACGGTGGATCGCCTTTTCGAGCGGCGCACCGACCGATTGGCCGACGAATTGAGTGCGGCGATGGCGGGGCAGCCGCTCGAAGCGCGCCTCGAAACGCTGAAATCGCACCTCGACAAGAACGGCTACCTTGCCGCCTGGGAAAAGACGCCCGAAGGCGATTACCTGCTCAAAGAGTTCCACTGCGCGGTGAGCAGCGTTGCGCACACTTTCACGCAGCCCTGCGTCTCCGAACTCGACCTCTTCCGGCGACTCCTGCCCGGCGTCTCCGTCACCCGCGAACACCACATGACGGACGGCGAGCACCTCTGCTGCTACCGCATCCGCACCGAGGAACCGCTGGTCGTCGCTTCGTAGCCGTTCCTACTGACCACCAAATTTTGCCCGCCTGCGCATAATCGCACCTACCGCGCTGTGCTCAGTATCCGGTCTCGTTCCTGCCCCTGCCTGCTTCGATCCGCACGGCGACTGGGTGGCGCTTCCGGCTGCGGTGGCGGTTCGGGCTGTGGGGGTGGTTCAGGCTGTGGAGGCGGTTCGGGCTGCGGGGCCGGTTCCGGTTGTGGGGGTGGCTCCGGTTGCGGCGGCATGCGCATCGTCGCGTCCTGGCCGATGAGCACGCCGCCCCAGGATGCGGCGTCCAGCGGCCCGAATCGCTCGTCAATCGGAAGCGACAGATCGCCGATCACTGCCGACCGGAGGGTGACCACCTGCTCGGCGGAGAGCCAAGCACGGAGGCTGCTTTCCGCCCGCAGGTACGCGGCGGTGAATGCCTGCTGCGCGGTGACGCAGCTGCGGGCATCGTTCATCATTGCATCCACACAACTCAGTCGGCCGTTGCACAAGGTCGCGCCACCGCCGGACATACACTGCATGATCTCGACTGTGGCAGGGTCATGCCCAGTGGCGAGCAGGGAAGGGAAAGCAAGGTCGTCGCCGGACGGTTCGCCATGCTGACTTCTCCTGTCAATGCCCCACGCAAGCAGCGCCGCGACGAGTGGGATGACCCGGTCGGCGAACCGGCGGTCGAGGGGCTGTTGCGCGGAGACGCGCACGCCGTCGCCGATGATGGAGAGACAAATGGGGCTTTGGCCACCGTCGCCGAGGAGCAGCAACAGCGACGGTGCCAGGAAAGCGGCAACCGCAGCGGCATCCACGGGCGGCAATCCTTCCTGCACGAGCGCGATCTGCATCGTCATTACCGACTGCGGCAGGTTCCCTTCGGTGATCGCCGCGAACTGGAGTCGGTCGCAGATCGCCAAAAACGCCGCGACCCCTGTGGATAGCTCGCCCGCGTCGCAGGCATACGGGCCGACGGTGACCGTCACGCGGGAGCCATCCGCCATCGTGATGCCGCGTTCCGGTTGGGGCAGACGCTCGAATAGCGTCTCTTGCCGCATGAATGCGGGATGGGCAGCGGGAAAGCCGCCTATGTCCCAGGTGGCCGTGAGTTCGATCTCAGCCGTCGGCTTGTCACCGGCAGTAGGGAACATCGTGTCAGCAATCATGCGGCACCCTCCTCGGTACGCCCATGGCGGAGCACGTCAACATACGCGCGGCCGAGGATGCCCTCAACCGCCGGGTCGCATGTGTCGGAGCCGATGAGCAGATGGGGATAGACGTTAACCTCGAGAAGATGCACGGCGATTGCGCCATCCACCTCGGTAGCGACCAGATCAAGCCCCCAGAGGAGGACGCGCCGCGGTTCGCCCGCTGGTGCGAGGGCCTGCGCGCGCAGGAACCGGGCGGCAATCACCGCATCAACGAGCGCGTCAACGGCATCGAGTAGCACAGCGTGTGTGGCGGGGTGCAGGCCGTCGAGGTCATCGAGGGGGAACATGCCCTCCGCGAGACCCGCACGCGACCGATACGCGCAGTTGGTGATCTCGGCGTCGGCCAGGCCGCGCTCGTAGGGGAGTCCCGCGATTCGGGCGAAGAGCGGGGGGAGCCAGC
>JALYXG010000562.1 GCA_030947205.1 Chloroflexota bacterium | reverse complement strand
CCAAGTCATCCTCTGCCGATTCTCTCGATGGGCATGTCGAATGACTTTCCCATCGCGATCGAAGAGGGCGCGACCCACATCCGCGTCGGTCGCGCCCTCTTCGTCGGCCTCCCCTCCCCTCCTTAAGGTCGCGGTGTCGCGCTCGGCGCGGGTCGGGCGGCGCCGGTCGGGGTCGCCGCCGGTTTCGCTACGGGTGGCGTGGTCGGTCCGGCGATCTGTTGAAGTATCTGCTGCACCTGCGCGAGTTCGTTGCCGAAGGTCGTCCAGTCGCCCGTCTTCAGCGCATCCTGTGCCCGCTGATAATGGCTCAAGGCATCGGCGGCCCGCGTCGTGTCGGTGCCGCCCGCCGATGGGGGCGCTGACGGCTGCCCGGTCGTCGTTGGCGCAGTTACACTCGGCGCGCCCGAACCCACAAGGGCGGCAATCGCCTCATCCAGCGTCGAGCGCATCACCACTTTGTTCTGCGACGCCACAATCACGCGCTTCAGCTCCGGGAAGGGACTGTTGGTTGCCTGCACATAGAGTGGCTCGACATAGAGGAGCGTGTTGTCAATCGGGATGATGAGGAAGTTCCCCAGGATCACCTGCGAACCGGCCTGGTCGAGCAGTGTGATCTCCTTGGATATGTCCGGTTCCTGATTGATGCGCGCCTCGACCTGCTGCGGCCCCTGCACCGTCAGTTGCCGAGGGAACTCGTAGGAGACGAGTTTGCCGTAGTTCGCGCCATCCGATCTCCCGGCGAGGAACGCCACCATGTTTTGCCGGTTATTCGTCCCACCACCGGGCGTGAACGGGCGCACGAGGACATACTCCTCCTGCTGCTGCCCCGGCAACCGGACGAGCACGTAGTACGAAGCGATTCGCTGGACTTCCTTCTTCGGGCCCACCTGCTCGTTGGCAATCGCCCATTGGTCCTCGCTACCATAAAAGACCTGCGCATTCTGCACATGGTAGCGGGTGTACATCACCGTCTGGACATTAAAATAATCCTCGGGGTAGCGAAAATGCGCCCGGAGTGAAGGCGACGCCGCCCCACTCGGTTCGAAGAGTGACGGATAGATCTTCTGGTACGTCTGGATGATCGGGTCCGATGGATCGGCGACGTACAGACGGACCGTACCATCATAGGCGTCCACCGTCGCCTTGACGCTATTGCGAATGTAGTTGAAGCCGCCGGTGATGTTGCCCCCGCCAGTGTACTGCGTCGCGTAGGGGTAGCGGCTGGTGATCGTGTAGGCATCATTCAACCAGACGAGGTGACCGTCCATGATGACGAGGTACGGATCGTTGTCATAGCGGAGGAACGGCGCGACAGTGTGCAGGCGCTCCACGACATTGCGGCGAAAGAGCACCTGGGCATTCCCCGTGATATCGCCATTCAGCAGCACCTTCGGCTCTCCGAGATAGGCCGCGAGCACCATCTTTCGGAAAAAACTCCCCGCCGCGACGCCATTCCCGCCGGTATACGTCGTGGTCTCCTCCTGCGACTGCGCCGCCGTCCCCGACGGGCGGTCGAATTCGGGCTGCTGGGTTTTCACGAAGACGTAGTCGTTCGTGACTTCGCCGTAGTAGATGCGCGGCTCCTGCACCTGGAGATCGCTCGGGCCGCGCGGCGGGATGTCGCCGAGGATGATATTCGGATTGCCGCCGCCAACGACTTCATTCGCGGTACTCGCGACGACGCCGAACCCGTGCGTGTAGATCAGGTGACGGTTCTGCCACGTCTGCGATTGCGCCGCCAGTTGGCCGGAGTCGAGTTCGCGCGCCGAAAGCATGATCTGCCGGTACTGCCCGTCCACATGATAGCGGTCAATATCCACATCCTTGAATGCGTAGTATTGGCGAATTTGCTGAAGTTGCGCGTACGACTGCAACAGGACGCGATCGTCCCACAAACGAATGTTGGAAATGGACGCCTTGTTCGCATCCAGTCCCGCCTGCGTTGGATCGCCGACGCCGGGCAGTTGCTGCTGCTCCACCTGGTCTATGTTGAATGCTTGGCGCGTCATCGCGATGTTGCGGTCAATGTAGGGCCGCTCTTTGCCGAGTTCGTTCGGGCGCACCCGCACCGACTGCACCGCCGCCGGATAGCCTGACCCGATCAGCACCGCCGCGACCGCCCAGACACCGAGCGTCCCGACAAAAAGCGGCAACTGACGGCGAAACGCGTTCAGCCCAAGCAGTGCGGCAGCGACGAGCGAGATGCCGAGCAAGATGTAATTGGCCGGTATCTGCGCGTTCACATCTGTGTACGATGCGCCCTCGACGACGCCGCGCGTCGAATAAACGAGTTCGCGCGTGTTGATCCAGTAGCCGAGCGCCATGCCGACGAGAAAGAAGAGGCCGAGCAGCGAGAGATGCGCGCGCGTGTGCGGTGGCAGATGAAACCGCCCCTCCGCGAGATCCATGCCGAGTTTGGCCGCATAGACCGCCGCAACTGCAATCGCCGTCAGGATGATCAGCGACATCGCCCAGGACCGCCAGAACGACAGAACCGGCAGCGTAAAGACATAAAACGAAACATCCTGATGGAATTGCGGGTCCGCGACGCCGAAGGTGGTCCGGTTGAGGAAGCGGAGGAACAGCTCCCATTCCGCCCCGACCGAGAGCGCGAACAAACCGCTCAGAGCGACCGTCACGCCGACCAGGGCAACAAGACTGAGCCGTCGCCCGATGCGTACGTCCCCGACCGTCAGGCCGAACCCGCCGTCCGAACGCAATGCCACGGAGAGATTGATGCCAATAAAGAGCGCCGCGATGGCGAAACCGACGAGGAACGAGAGGATTGTCGCGACATACCGCGTCACAAGGACATTTCGAAAGCCGAGACTGGAGAACCACCAGAGATTGGTCCAGAATCCGGCCGTCGTCAGCAGCGCGAAGAGGATCAGTGCTCCCGCCGCGAGCACTGCCGCCGGCCAAAGCCACCATGGTCGCTCGCCCGACCCGATCCCGCCTGATGCACCGCCGCCCGTGCCGGACGGTTCGCGTCGCTCAGGCCGCAATGGTTGCGGCCGACCACCAAAGTCGAAAACCATCCGGCTACTCTCTTTCGTGTATCGAACACCCTTGATACCATACCACACGCAGGTAGCCTGGTGCCCGGCACCGGGATCATCATAAGGAGATACGCGTGTTCGTGTGTAGTTTGGGGAGTGGCAGCAGCGGAAACGCGACAGTGATTCGCAGCGCCGCGAACCGAACGATCCTCGTTGATTGTGGCGTGCCCTATCCGCAGCTTCGCAAAAACCTCGCGCGCCTCGGCATCCGCCCGAACGAAATTGATACCGTAATCCTCTCGCATGAACACTCGGATCACACGCAGTCTGTCCGCCCATTGCACGCGGCGTATCGCCTGCCCGTCGTCGCCAGCCCCGAGTTCATCAGCGAGGCGACCTGGCTCGGAGATGTCGTGACCGACGCGTTCAATCCGCGCAGCAGTTGGACGGTCGGTGACATTACCGTGACGCCGTGCCGCGTCTCGCACGACGCCGCGGCGACGTACGGCTTCATCGTCGAGGCGGACGGTTGCACAGTCGCCCTCTTCACCGATCTGGGCGGCGCGTCGGAGAGCATCCGAACGGCGGTCGGCGCGTCGGACCTGGTCGTGATCGAAGCGAACTATGACGCGGCGATGCTCGATGCCGGGTCGTATCCGTGGTTCCTCAAGACGCGCATCAAAGGGCGTGGTGGTCATCTCTCCAATGCGGACTGCGGCGCATTGCTTGCTCAGGGGTTTACCGATGATCGCCCGCGCGATATTTGGCTCGCGCATCTGTCCGCAAACAACAACACGCCGGAGATGGCAGTCGAAACGGTCACCGGCATATTGCATGCGGCCGGTCTCCACCGCGCCAGTGTGACCGCGCTGCCGCGCCACGCCGTCGGCCCGATCTGGCAATGCGTCCGGCATCAACAACTGACGCTCTTCGACGGAGCAATGAGCAATGAGCAATGAGCAATGAGTGAGCGACGCCAATCCTCATTGCTCGTTGCTCATTGCTCGTTGCTCATTATCGCGGGCGCGGAATTGCATCGCGTAGAGGTTGAAGTAGAAGCCGCGTTGCATCAGCAGTTCGGCGTGCGTACCGCGCTCGACGATCCGCCCATGATCGAGGACAACGACCTCATCGGCATCTACGACGGTGCTTAAGCGGTGCGCGATGACAAGCGCGGTGCGATTCGCGAGAACGCGTTTCAGTGCCTCCTGAATGATCCGCTCCGTCTGGGTATCCACGCTGCTCGTCGCCTCATCGAGGATCAGCACGCGCCGGTCGGCGAGTAGCGCGCGGGCGAACGCCACGAGCTGCCGCTGTCCGACGCTGAGGCCGCCGCCGCGCTCCTGAATCTCGGTCGCGTAACCGCTCGGCAGTTGCGCGATGAAGCCGTGCGCCCCGACCGCCCGCGCGGCCTCCTCCACCTCGGCGTCCGTCGCGTCGAGGCGACCGTAGCGGATATTGTCGGTGATCGTGCCCGCGAACAGGAACGGGTCCTGCAGGACGACCGCGATCTGGCTGCGGAGCGACGCAAGATGTACATTGCGGACATCATGCCCGTCAATCCGCACCCCGCCCTCTCGCACGTCGTAGAAGCGCGGCACGAGATTGACGAGGCTCGACTTCCCCGCGCCCGTCGCACCGACAAAGGCGACCGTCTTGCCACGCGCAATCGTCAGGTTCAGGTCATACAGCACGGGTGTCGCATTGTAACCAAACGTTACATGGTCGAGCGTAATCTCGCCGTCAATCGGCGGCAGCGGGTACGCATCCGGCGCGTCCACGATTTCCGGTCGCTCATCCAGCAGTTCGAAGATACGCTCCGCCGCGACGGTGGAGGCCTGGAGCGTGTTGTACCGATCCGATAAGGTCCGCACCGGTTGGAAAAACCGCGTCACATAGCCAAGAAAGGCGATCAGCGCGCCGACCGTCAGGCCACCACTAATCACGCGCAATCCGCCGAACAGGAGGACGATCGCCGTCGCCATCGCGCTGAGCAATTCGACTGCCGGGAACAGGAACGCCGAGAGCCGCGCGGCGTCCGCATTCGCGTCGAGATTGTCTTGATTGAGGACCCGGAACCCATCGAAGTTCCGCCCCTCGCGCCCGAACGATTGCACGACGCGCATCCCGT
>JALYXG010000525.1 GCA_030947205.1 Chloroflexota bacterium | reverse complement strand
GCCACGGCGATCACTGCGTCGAGGTCCTCGATCTCGCGCTCGACCGCGTACGGTGCGGTGTCCCCGCTGTCGCCCCGCGCCCGGCGATCGTAGGTGATCGCGGTGAACTGCGGCGACAGAAGCGTGGCCAGCGGCGCGCAGCTCGCTCGATCGTTGAGCGCACCGGCCACAATGATGATCGGCGGACCGTCGCCCGACCGATCAAAGGCGATCCTGGTGCCGTCGGCCGACTGAATCGTTTCCATCATCCATCCCTCCGCGCTGTTGATTGTCGTGCAGCGTCGGGCCGCACTATCCCGACGACGATCTCTCACATCTGGATCTTTCTCATCTCGCTCTCCTCAGCTTTCTCCATGATGGTTCCCAAGCCACCACGAATACTGCGGCGGCCCGACCGATGGCCACTCGGGGGCCGTCCTTATCTCCGATTCGTCCTCCTTCGGTCACCCGCGATCCGCTCCGCCCACCTATCGCCGGGCCCCGCGTCTCGCCGACATGAGGTAGTCGTTCGACGGCGCCCGAAATCGACAACACCGGGCTGCCGCGTTTGAGGAACCCACTGCCCACCGTGTCAATCCGACAGATCGGCACGCCGCCGCGCGAGGAACCGCCGCTCCGGCCCCTGGTGCAGATGGTCGAGCATCATTCATCTTCTCTTTCCGCGACCGCAAACGAATCCGCCCGCGCCACCACACCACTGGAGAGGGCAGCGAGGATCGCCAGCCCCGATAGCAGCACCGTGTAGTTGAGGGCGCCGGCGAGGATGGCCAGCGCATACGGGACGGCGAAGCCGGTATACGTGGCCGCCAAATAGGCCGCTGTCAGCCCCCCGAGATCGCGCTGCGAGGCGATGTGCTGCACCTCGATCAGCCCCGCGACGAAACACGCGCCACCGCCCACGCCGAGCGTCATTGCGGCGACAAGGACGAGGATGGGCCGCTGCTCCGCGAAGGCGACCGCGCCGACCGCCATCCCGGCGGCGATCACCCACAGCCCGTAGATCGCCGCCCGGATGCCGTCGCAGCGGCGCGCGAGTGGCTGGATCGCGAAGGCGGCGAGGCCCGCGAGCGCGGCGAGCGCTCCGCTGAACCCGACGGACGTGCCGCGCGCCGGACCACCGACGATGCTCGGCAACAGGGCGAAGCCGACGGTCGGGGCGGCGAAGACCCACGGCGCCATCGGCAGGACAGCGCGTAGGAAGCGGGGGTGGCCGGCACTGGGGACGAGCGCACCACGCCACGCCAATGGTGTCCGCTCGCGACCCGGGATCGGTTCGGGCAATGACCAGAGGCGCGGCAGCACGATTGCCGCAATGAGCAGGTGCGGCGCGTACGGGAGTACCTCGGGGTAGCGCCCCGACTGTGCGACGAGTCCGGCAGCCAGGGGGCCGAGTCCAAAGCCCGCAGTCATGGCGAGCGTGGCGCGGAGTGCGCCGTTGCCGCCTGCGGTGTCGGTGAACGGCGGCGCGGACAGCTCCTTCACCCACGCCGTCCCCGCGCTGAACGCCGCGCCGCTTGCCGCGCCGGCCAGCAGCCGCCCGAGGAACAACGGCGCGGTACCGAAGACCCCCGCCATCAGGACGACGCTGGCGAACGGCGAGCAGAGCATCGCGGCGCGCACGATCGCGCGACGACCGTAGCGATCCGACAACGGGCCACCGATGACCAACCCCGGGATGAGGCCGAGTGCGTAGATGCCGAATATCGCCTGGGTCGTCGCGACGCCCACATGCTGTACCGCCCGGTAGACGAGCAGGAGCGGCGCGAACTGGTTGGCCCCCCAACCGACGCCGAAGAGCGCCGCAGCGGCGCCGAGCCACGGCTTTTCTCCATGTGTATCATCGCCCTTCGTCATCGCCCGACCCCGCAAGATAGGCAGAGCGAAGCTCGTCCCCGTTACGACCGCACGCCGGTCCGGAGACGGTGCCATCGTCCGCCACGCGGACCGCTATAAGCAGCAGGGGCCCGCCAAGTTCATCCGACAACAGAGAATCGTGCGACGGGAATCGCAAAATCAGGCGACCACGTCGTGGGAGCGGCGAATGTCCGTCAGATGATGCAGCTCGTGCCCCGCGACGAGGTACCCGAGGGCGCGCACGCTGATCGGGTGGCCGTCCGCCGTGCCGACTCGCTCCCATGCAACGGGGCTAAGGCTGCGGAAGAGCGTCAGGGTCGCTTGTCGCACCGCCGTGAACTCCGACGCGACCTCCCCGAGCGGACGCCGCGCGAAGTCGGCCGCAGGCACGTACGGCGCGAAATCGTCCACACCCTCCATCGGCTGCGGGTCGGCGCGGGCAATCCGCAATGCGCGGTAGGCGAGGACGCGCTCGGTGTCGGCGAGGTGCCCGACGATCTCGATCACATTCCACTCGCCCGGCGCGGGGCGGCGCTGTGCCTGCGCGGGAGAGAAGGACGCGAGGAGCGCCGCCGTCTCCTCTCCCTGCCGCGCGAGCATCGCCGCGAGGTCGCCGTCGGGCACGAGGGCGATGTAGCGCCCGTAGTAGGGGAGATACTCGTCCGTTGGGGGGCGTGCGGGATTCGCGGTTGCCATCCATTCTCCTTCAGTAACCCGGACCGAGTCATGCCCCATCTTTTCCCACATGATCTGACTGTTCCATGATCATCGCCGCCGATCATCCGACGCTCGTGGCGTCGCGCCGCAGCGGCGGGTCACTTCTTGATCTGCCAGTAGGCGATGTTCCAGAGGAAGGAATCCCACGGCGTCGGCGCGGTGTTGATCAGGTCCGCGCGGTGACCGTTGTTGGAGTAGCGGTCCACGAGCGGAATCACCGCGTCGCTGCCGACGAGCAGGTCGTTCATCTGGATCTCGAGCTGCGTCCGCTTCTCCGGGTTCAACTCCTTCGTCAACTGGTCGTACAACGCATCGTACTGCGGGTCGCTGTAGCGACCGTAGTTGTTCCCCTTCCAGCCGTTCGACTTCTGGGTGATATCCTTCGCCGTGAACGTGGAAAGGTAGCTCTGCATGTCCGGGAAGTCGGCGGTACGGGTGAGCATCTCCATGTCTCGCTCCATGCGCGAGGCGGCGTCCGCGTTGTCCGGCTGGCCGAAGTAGACCCCCGCGTCGGCGTTCTTGATGTCCATCTGGATGCCGGCCTGCCCGAAAGCCTGCTTGATGATCTGCTCCTCCTTCTCGCGCACGGCGTTGACGGAGGAGCCGAAGACGACCTTCATCTGCACGCCGTTCTTGGCGCGGATGCCGTCGCTGCCCTTCTTCCAGCCCGCGTCGTCGAGGAGCTGGTTCGCCTTGGCGACATCGAAGCCGCAGGTCGTGTTTTTGGACTGCACGGCGGGCGGGATGCCGATGAGGATGTTGCAGTTCGCCTTGCCGGCGGCGTAGAGGTTCTTCGCCATGCTGTCGCGGTCCACGAGGTAGCTGATCGCCTGCCGCACCTTCGGGTCACTGAGGAAAGGATGCTGCGTCGTCGGCGACGACTTCTCCCCGTTCACCTCCTTGTTCGGGTCGGAAAGGTTGATGATGATCTGCTCGACCCCGCTCCCCGGGACCTGGTCGAGCACCTTACCCGCATCGGTGATCTGCTTGGAGACATCCGGCGTCACCTGCAGGTTCCAGGCGTAGTCCACCTGCCCGGCCTGCACCGCCTTCGCCGCCGTACCCGCGTCGCCGCCGCCCTTCAGGTCCACCGCGTCGTAGTACGGCGCGTTCGCCTCCCGATAGCGATCATTGAGGGAATACTGGACATTGTCGCCCGAGGTGAACGACTTCACTTTGTACGGCCCGGTGCCGACGGGCGCGGTGTTGATGACGCAGCTCTTCGGGTCCGGGTTGCAGGTGTCGATCTGCGCCTTCTGCAGGACGACGCCGTTGAAGTTCGTGAAGGGGATGTAC
Organism: Chloroflexota bacterium; assembly: GCA_030947205.1. Classification (GTDB taxonomy): domain Bacteria; phylum Chloroflexota; class Chloroflexia; order Thermomicrobiales; family JALYUS01; genus JALYUS01. The sequence goes on along the minus strand of JALYXG010000525.1, from coordinate 3,551 downwards.
CAGAGCGCGGTCGGGTCCTTGAAGGCGATCGTCACCGTCGTCGCGTCCGGCGTCTCGATGCCGACGATCGTGTCGTAGCGCGAGACGGTGGTGGAACCGTTCTCCGGCTTCATGATGTACTGCCAGGTCGCCTTGACATCGGCGGCGGTGAACGGTGTGCCGTCGGACCATGTGACGCCATCCTTGAGCTTCCACGTCACGCTCTTGCCGTCCGCCGCCACGGAACCATCCGCCGCAGAAGGGATGGACTTGGCGAGCACCGGCACGTCCGGGGAACTGGCATTGAGCGACGTGGAGGCGAGCGGTTCCTCGATCAGGCGGGAGGCGTCGGCGTCCTTCGTGCCCTGCGCGAGGTGGAGGTTCAGGATCGTCGGCGCCTGCCACCACAGGAGATGCAGCGTGCCGCCGCCGCCCCGCTTCGTCGGACCCGCGCCGCGCGGGTCGCCCGCCGCCGACGGCGAACTAGCGGCGGTCGTCGCTCCCGTGATCGCGGAGCCGACTGCGGTCGGGCTCCCGGCGGCTGCGGGGGCCGTCGCCCCCGTCGTCGGTCGCGCCGCACTCGCGCTGCCCCCGGTAGCCGTGGCGGCGACGTTTGCGGGCATTTGCGTTGCCGCGCCGCCGCATGCGGCAAGGAGCAGGGAAAGGAAGAACGCGAACGCCGCAAACAACGTGGCGCGTCGGATAGCCGTTGAATGCTGCGGTCGTGTGCATCTCATCGCATAGCTCCTCTCACGTGGCGCGATACGCCACTGCCGACACCGACGTGTCCGAACCGCCTCGTGGAGACGATCAACACTTAGCACTGTGGGCCATAGGTGGTATTTCGACAAGGGCCACTTTCAGCATATACGCAATGCCACTTTGCCTCGGTGATCTGCCATAGCGGCCCCGCGCGGGGCGACTTTCGGATCGCTTGTCAATAACGGGTGATGTGGGCCGAGACAGCGAGCCAGCGCCCATCCCGCCGCTCCCATACGTCCGTGTAGCGGCTGGCCCCCGGCCGGCCGTCCGGCGCGGTATAGGTGGTCCGCGCGTGGATGATCGCGTAGTCTCCCAGTAGGCGAACCGTGACATCGTGGGCTTCGAGGTTCGCGATCGTGACGGGCCGCGCGGTCTGCGCCAGGAAGGCGGCCCGGTCGCTCAGCGTGCCGTTGGGGTTGCTGCACAGGAAGTCGTCGGCCAGGATCTCGTCGAACCGGCGGACGTCCCCCCGCTGCACCGCTTGAATGTAGTCACGGTTCAGGTCGCGCAGGGTGTCGAGATCGGCGGTGATTGCGGTGTCCGTGTGCATGCGCTGTTCCTCCCTTCAAACTAAGCCAGGACTTGGTTGACACATACGTGCTGTCGGCATGGCGAACCGCAGCGTCCATTGTCTACGCAAACAATCTTGCCCGCACCGGTGGGCTGCCTTCGAGCCTGCATCTCGGCCATCCGACCAGTGGGCGAATCACAGCCGCCCCTCGTGCCAGCGGGGCGATTCGACATAGGCGAGCCCGTCCAGCAGGATGGTGGGTTTCGGCATGGGCGATATGTATGACATCCGGATCTCCTGGGCGAAGCGATACGAACATTATGTCGAGTCTTGACGAGGATGATAGCGGGTTCGCCGCCGTGGGTGCAAGCATGTGTCAACCAAGCCCTGACGTAGTTTGCCTCCCTTGTCCGTTCAATCCTGGAAAATGGCGATGATCATTCATACCGTAGCAGGGAGAACTTGTCAGCGTGGTGTCAGGGTTTCCGGATTACACTATGCAATAATCGTCACGGTTCGCGCTGCCCATCGTTCGACGGGCAGCGGGGCGGTAGCTGCGACGATCATCTGGCGACTGCCGATTGTGACCAGCGACGGGAGTGCGTGTTAATGCGGCGTTGGGATCGTCTGCTCGGCATCCTCCTCCAGCTCAGCGGCGGTAAAATCGTCTCTGCTGTCGCCCTGGCGGCGCGGTTCGAGGTGTCGCTGCGCACCCTGTATCGCGACATGGAGGTATTGAGCGCGCTGGGCGTACCCGTCGTCGCGCAGCAGGGGCGCGGCGGCGGGTACCGGCTGTTGGAGGGGTACCTGCTCCCGCCGATCATGTTCTCTGAGGAGGAGGCGGTCTCGCTGATGGTGGGACTTGCCGCGTTGCGCGCTGTGCGCACCCAGCCGTTCGCGGGCGCGCTCGCGATCGCCGAGGCGAAGCTGCTCGCCGCCGTACCCGGGAGGCTGCGGGAGACGCTCGCGGATCTGCCGAGCATCGTCGGCTTCGAGCGGGCGGCGCCGTCGGCATTCCATCTCCGACCGTCTGACCGCCACGAGATGGACACGCAGTCGGCGCGCGAGCACGAGCAGGACGCGATCGACGCCTTCCTGCGGGCGATCCTGCGCCGCATGGATGTCTCGCTCGACTATCGCTCCCCCACCCGCCCCGAGACGCGGACGTACATCGTGGAGCCCGTCGGCATGTTCGCGGACCGCAACAAATGGTATCTGGTCGGCCGACTGACGGATGGCGACCGCGAACTGCGCATCTGGCGCGCAGACCGCGCACTGGCGATCCGGTCCTTCGGCAGCGCGCGGCGGGACCGCCCCCCGTTCGACGTGCGCGACTCCCTGGGCCGCGCCTGGCTCGCCACGGCGATCGCGGGTTGGTCCCGCGAGCACCCGGTGCGCATCGTCATGACACCGGGGCAAGCGGAGCGCCTCCGGCTGGACTGGTACTTTCGGCACGCGCTGTTCGCCGAGGAGGGCGGCGGTCGCGTGACGATGACCTTCGGCACGTCGCGCCGGGACATCGTCATCGAGTTGCTCCGCTGGCTCGGGCCGGGGGCCGAGCTGATCGAGCCGACGGAGTGGCGCACGGCGTTGGCGGAAGAACTGGAGCTAATGCTCGCCATGTACGCCGCGCGCGCCCCTCGGGCACGGAGATAGATTCATGACGGCGTGTCAACAAATTCTCGCCGCCCATACACGCCCCGCGCCGCATTGCGGGATTGTCTTTTTCCTATAAAATTCTCCCGATACCCGCTCCGCATTGGGTTGCCGGGATCGATGAAGTCGAGCTACACACCATGCCGATATGCCCGGGCGTCGAGCGCCTGCCCCGTGAACTCGGGTCCGTTATCGTTGTAGCGCTAGATATAGCGCTTGAAGTCGCGCCACACCTGGGCGAGCGGCACATGAGGTCGGCGGCAGACGAACACGCGCCGCCCGCGCTCCGTATTCGGGGCATCGAGCGCGTTGGTGATCGTCGCGGCGGGCGTCACCTCGGCGAAGTACGGCGCGAGCTGCTCGGCGGGGAAGCCGATGGCGATGTACGTCGTCGCCGCAGGGTCGCCGGGTCCCCAGAGGTAGTAGGTATCCTGCCCACTGATGGCGCGTGGCAGCCCGTATCGCCCGCCGAGGAAGTCCACCGCTCCCGCCTCGCCCCAGTTCGCGGTCAGAATCTGCGCGCGCTCACGCTCGTCGGGCGGAAGCTGTTGGTACACCCCGTTGATGGTCGCGACGAACTCCGGCCAGCCGATTTGCTCCACATTGTCCGCGCTCAGCGTGTACAGTTTCGCGTCCAGCATCG
>JALYXG010000515.1 GCA_030947205.1 Chloroflexota bacterium | reverse complement strand
CCGGCGCGGGGACGAATAACTCCAAGGTCTTCGCGATCTTCGGCCCGACCGGGCGGCTCCATCCGCTGATTGCGGAGACGCAGATTTCCGTCACTGCCCTGATCGCCATCGCGGCGGCGGTCTTCGTTCATGTGCTGCTGTACCGGACGACGTTCGGGTACGGGCTGCGAATGAGCGGCTTCAATCTGCGCTTCGCGGAGTACGGCGGCATCAACACGCGGCGGACGGTGATGCTGGCAATGGCGATTTCGGGCGGCATCGCGGGGATCGCGGGGGCGGGGCTGGTGCTCGGCACCTTCGGGCGCGTCAATGCCGCGCCCTCCGCCGGGTACGGCTTCGATGGCATCGTCGTTGCCCTGCTCGCACGCAACTTCCCGCTGGCCGTTATCCCCGCCGCGCTCTTTTACAGCTACCTGCGCGTCGGCGCGGATGTGATGGGGCAGAGTACCGATGTGCCGTTCGAGATGGCGAATGTCATCCAGGCGATCATCATTTTGCTGATCTCGGCGGAGGCGCTCACCCGCTGGCTGCGGCGTCGGCGGGGTAGCCGTGACGAACCGGAACTGCCGCCGATGTCCGCCCCCGCGACGATCACCAGCACGGCCACTGTGCCGACGGAAGCGGCGGGATAGGTTTTTGAACCACCAAGACACCAAGAACACAACGAACACATTTTCTTCGTTGGTAGCAGGCTTTCCAGCCTGCCTCCCTGCCGCAAGAGGCAGGCTGGAAAGCCTGCTACCACCGGATTCTGATTCCGAACTGCGTCGCCCCTCTTTCATTCTCCTCTTGGTGTCCTTGGTGCCTTGGTGGTTCGATCTCCCCCACCTTGGAAGGGGTTCTCAATGCAGGAAGCCCTGAAGGCGATCCTCACATTTACCTTTATCGCGAGCGTTTTTCGGATCACGACGCCGATTCTGCTTCCCGCGCTCGGCGGTTTGCTGACGGACCTCGGTGGCTCGATTAACGTCGCGCTCGAAGGGATGATGCTTCTCGCGGCGTTCACCGGCCCGCTCGTCTCGAACCGGACGCAGAGCAGCGTTGTCGGCATGATCACCGGTGTGCTCGTCGCAATGCTCGCCGCCGCCGTGCTCGCCTTTGTCCACCTCAACCTCGGCGCGGACATCGTGCTGGCGGGGCTTGCGCTCAATATCTTCGCGTCGGGCGCGACAGTCTTCCTGCTCTTCAAAATCCTGCACGACAAAGGCTCTACCAGTACGCTGGAGACGAAGAAACTGCCCTTCTGGGACATTCCGTTGCTCGACCGTATCCCCGGCGTCAAGCAGGTGATCAGTGGGCAGCATGTGCTCACCTACACGGCGTTCGTGATGATCTTTGTCGTCGCGTTTTATCTGTATCGGACGAAATGGGGCTTGCGGCTCCGGGCGGTGGGCGAGAACGCGGAAGCGGCGGCGACGGCGGGGATCAGCGTCGTGCGGACGCGCTACGCGGCGCTGATCCTCAGCGGCCTGCTGGCGGGGCTGGGTGGCGTCTTCCTTTCGATGGGCCAGAACGGCCAGTTCGTGCGAGACATGACGGCGGGGCGGGGCTTCATCGCCCTCGGCGCGGTGCTGCTGGGCGGGCGGACGCCGTACGGCACCGCGCTCGCCGCCCTGCTCTTCGGCGCGGCGGACGCGCTGGCGAATCAACTGAAGCCCGTCGGCGTGCTGAAGGATTACGCGCAACTCGTCTCCGTCATCCCGAACGTGATCACGATCGTCGCGCTCGTTGTCTACGCGCAGCGCCGGAAAACGCAGCAAACCCGCCGCGCCCGTCGCTACCGCGAGCAGCAAGCCCTTGCCGAACCGACCGCGCCCGCGTTGATGGTAGATGCAGATGGGAATTAACGCAGAGGACGCAGAGAGCGCAGAGGACGCAGAGAAGTCGAAAAGAACATCTGTCTTCTCTCTGTGTTCTCTGCGTCCTCTGCGCTCTCTGCGCTTTCGTTTGGTTTTCGGAGGTGTGAGATGGCACAACGGGTGAATGGGGATGCGATTCCGGTAGTGATGGATGTGGACCCGGGGCATGACGACGCACTGGCGATCTTGCTGGCGTATGCGCGGCCGGAGATTGACCTGCGGGCGATCACGGTCGTCGCGGGGAATCAAACGCTGCCGAAGACGCTGCGGAACTGTTTGCAACTCTGCACCGTCGCGGGCATTACCGATGTGCCGGTCGCGGCGGGAGCCGCCGTGCCGATGCTGCGGGCGCAGGAGATCGCGCCGGAGGTGCATGGCGAGTC
>JALYXG010000501.1 GCA_030947205.1 Chloroflexota bacterium | reverse complement strand
GTCCCACTCCCAGCAGTAAGGCAAGCCAAGCACCGTTGATGTCGTTTTGGTTCCATCCAATGTGAGATCGCCGCGCGATTTTGCCTGAACTGTAGACGAGATACGCGAGCACCCCGCAGCCTACGATGATGAAGACCGCTGGTGGAGCGTTGCCGTTGGAACTGATGCCAAAGACGAACATTGCTCTATTCCGGTTTCTTCCCCCAACGCGCCGCCACCTTCTGCGCGGTCGCATTGCGGTCCTTTGCCGTTATCACCGCACGGCAAGCTCACAGCCCAACTTTACCGGAAGGCACAGAAGGATTCGAACTGAGCCATTACTGCCACTACCCAACCAAGGCAATCGCCAAAGGGAAATGCGTCACTTTCGTCGCATGTTCTGCACCTTCCGCGCAAGCGCGACGAGGCGCTCGACCGGGGTATCGCGGATGCGCTCGCTCAGCACCGAGCGAAAGGTCCGCGCGGCGGCATGCCATTCGAGATGGGCAATGTAGGCTTGCGTGCTGATATTGAAGTCGTCGCGCGTGGCGACCTCCCGCTCCAGCCGCTTCGCGTAGGTGCTCGTCTCGTCAACCGTGGCGCGCATCTTCTTCAATTCGTCGTACACCTTCATCGCCCCCATGCGTTCGCCGCGCTCGGCGCGCCACGGCCGGCGGCAGAAATGCACGATGGGTTTGCTCGCATCCTCCCACGTATGCGACGCCGCCAGTTCGCGGCACCGCGCCGAGAGCGCCCGTCGCTCGTCGGGGTGGTCAATCAGGTCGGCAATCGTGTTCGCCAACGCCGCATCGTCTCCAATAGCAACCACCCGCCCGACGTTGTTCTCGCGCACCAGTTCGGCGATCGTGTCGCCATCATTGACGACGGGCACAAGCCCGGACCAGAGATAATCGAGGACGCGCGTGCGGAAGGCAAAGCGCGTTTCCAGCGTCGCGAGGTGCAGGCTCAGCCCGACATCCGCTTCGAGCAGGTAGTTTGCCCGGTCGTCGTAGGGTACCCAGCGGTCGTTGAAGAAGACATGCGAGTCGGTGAGATGCAGGGCGTCGCTCAATCGGCGGGTCATGTCCACCATCGTTGGGCGGATCGTCGCCGCTTCAGAGACCGATGGGCGCTGCGTACCGAGAAAGAATGTCCGGATCGGATACTCCCGGTCGCGTAGCCGTGCCGTCGCGCGGATCAGCGTGAGTGGATCGAGCCAGTTCCAGATGCCGCCGCCCCAGAGCGCCACGAAATCGTCCGTCCCGATGCCCGGCACCACCCCTTTGAGGGCGGGCGCGCTCTTTTTCGGCGGCTGCTCGGATAGCCCGAACGGGACGATGTCAATCAGCGCCTTGCCGTCGGCGTCCCGCGCGTAGATCTCCTCCGTCAGCCTGCCGAACAGCGAGAGCGCGCCCAGCCAGTACGCCCGCTGCGCATTGCCGGCGCAAACAAAGAAGTCGCCCTGGGAAAAAAGACCGCTCATCGCTTCGAGGTCCCGCGCCATCCACGACGGGTCGTCGTGATCCTCCAACCGGTAGTGTTCGAGATTCTCGATGATCCACGGGCAGTACAGGTCAACGACGAAGTATTTCCCGACCAGCGCATCTTCCGGCAGCAGGTGGAGCGGCAATGTCTGGGCGATAATGATGTCGTGTGCGCGGATCAGTTGCAGAAGATCCGCCTGCTCGACCTGCTCAAGCGGCAGTTCCGCCATCGTGAAACCCTCGACATGCACGGGGATCGGAGGCGGCGCGGCGAGGGTCGTCGGGAAATGTTGGCCGAGTACGCGCGCGAACTCCCAGGCGCGGATGCCCGGCCCGGCCATCTTCGGCCCGATCACATCATAGGTGACGACGAGAACGCGTGGCGGGTTGGTCATGTCCCTGCTCTTTCATTAGCGGTCGTGTGACTCGCCATGACGATACGGATGGCGGTACGGGGAAAGGGTGGGTGGATTTCCGCATAGAGAAAGCGGCAGGCTGGAAAGCCTGCCACCAAAAACCGAAAGTCGTTCAACTCACGTCGCGGAGACGACAAGGTCGGTGAGGGCAACCGCCGCGTCGCCCTCGTCATCCGTCTGGCCGGTGACCGATTGCCGGTACTGGCGACCGACGTACTCACTACTGCCGGCGGCGATCACCTGGCCCTTATCCAGCCAGATCGCGCGGTCGCAGAGGGCAAGCACCGTCGCGAGTGAGTGCGAGACGAAGAGCATCGTCTTCCCGCGCTTGCGAAAGTCGGCGATGATGCCCTCGCACTTGGCACGGAAGGCATCGTCGCCGACAGCGAAGACCTCGTCCGTAATGAGGATGTCCGGGTCAACATGGATAGCGATGGAGAAGCCGAGCCGCATGTACATGCCTGAGGAGTAATGCTTGACGGGCACATCAATGAAATGCTCGAGTTCGCTGAAGTTGATAATGTCCGGCACGATTCGGGCCAGTTGCTTCTTGGAAAGGCCGAGAAAAGCGCCATTGAGGTGGATATTTTCGCGGCCAGAAAGGTCCGGGTGGAAACCGGCGCCCACTTCGAGCAGGGCGGCGATGGTGCCATAAACGGCGATGCTGCCGCTGGACGGCTGCATCAGCCCGGCGATCAACTTCAGCAGCGTGCTCTTGCCGGAACCGTTGCGCCCAATGATGCCGACCGCGTCGCCGGGATAGACGATCAGATCAATATCCCTCAGCGCCCAGAAGTCCTCGCGCTGCCCCTTGTCGCGCTCCAGCGTGCGGACGAAGAGTTCGTGGAACGTCTTCGGTCGCTCGTGATGGAGCACGAAACGGCGGGAAACGTTGTTCACTTCGATAATGGGGGGAACCGTATGTGTCTGCTCCGTCATCGTCCCTACCTCTACCCCGTCGGCGCGTTGTTCGCCGCCGCGAGTATACTTCGCGACGGCGATCTGTCAACCGAGATCGTGCGGAGTCGCGCCGATAGCGCTGATGGGAAGCAGTGCCAGGAATGGTCCCTCACCGATGACGGGCCGACGGGATAACCCCAGAAAGAAGCGTCGCATGGAGGCTGCAATGCGTGATATCGTGCCTATAGTGCTCAATAGCGCCGCCGATACGATGCGAGGAAAATTCCGGTGAGCGATGATGGGTCGCGATGGCGAAGGGAGAACGCGCTCCTGTGCGCCGCCGCGCGCGTCACGCCCGGCGTGGCGCCGGGCATGGATGCGCCCGGTGTACGCGATTGGGACTATCTCCTGCGCGCCGCAGATCAGCACGGCATCCTCCCGCTGCTGCACCAAAGAGTGCAAACAGACCAAACGATCGCACCCCCGCAGGAGGTCGCGGCGCGATTGTCCGGCGCATATTGGGCGAATCACTTCCGCAATCGGGTCCTCCTCCACAGCCTGACGGAAGTATTGCGGGAGGCAGCGACGGAGGGGATATCCGTGATGCCGCTGAAGGGCGCGGCGCTCGCGCTGCTGTATTACGATGCCCCCGCCCTGCGCCCGATGAGCGATCTCGATCTCCTCGTGCAACCCGGAGATGTTGCGGCGATGACCGGAATGCTGCGCAGACTCGGCTACGTGGAGATCCCCGGATCGTTCATGCTCCTCGATGAACGTTTCCGCGAGACGGAATGGGGAGAGCGGCGATTCGTCGCCCACAGGAGCGGCTGCGACGTATTGATCGAATTCCGGATCGAGCCGCTCGATCCCCTTGTTGAGACGTTTTCCGTGCTCGATCCCGCACTCGCCGCTGCCTTGCACGACCGCGCCGCACTAATGTGGGCCCGATCGTGCCCCACGACACATGAAGGCGCGCCATTCATGCGCATGTCGCCGGAAGACTTGTTGCTCCACGTCGCAAGCCATCTCATCACGCGCCATCGGTATCTGCGGCTACTCTGGCTCCGCGACCTTGCATTGGTCGTCGCCGCGCACGACGACATTGATTGGGCATACCTTGGCGACGCGGCCCGGCAGCTCCGCCTTGCCATCTCCGTCCACGCCGCGTTCGCGGCGGCGGAGCAGATGCTCGGCGTCGCCATCCCCTTCACCGCATTGGAACGCAGTTTGTTCGCCGGTGGCGAGGGGCGGAAACCCCTCCAACGCGCGGAACGCACCTTTTTCGCGCGGCGTCTGCGTGCCATTGACGGCAGCGATCTTTCCGCCTCATCGTATGCACCGATTTGGTTGGTGGCGGCTTCATTCGGGCGGCTACGCGGCTGGAAACCACGGCTCCGCGCCCTGCGATGGATCATCTTCCCAAGCCGTGAGTATCTTGCCGCCTGGGGAAACAAACCGATTCCCGCCCGCCGCACCGCGTATATCGCCACGTTCCTTCGCTTCGGCGGCGTGTCGCTGCTGCGCGCGCTCGGCGGCGCGTGCCGGGTCGCGCGCGTGCCGGTACTGCCCGCGTTGATTGACCGGTTCATGGGGCGGGTGCGCCCCTTCGGCGCCGAGTGAGGCTACGGATCGTTACGTTTTAGCGGCAAAATCGGGATACCGCGCATCCCGTTCGGAGATCACGGTTACCGCGTGCGGCCATGTCACAGCGATTTTCGGGTCATTCCAGCGCATTCCGTTGGCGGCTGCGGGCGTGTAGTTCTCGGTAATCATGTAAAGGACCTCGCTCGCGTCTTCTACTGTCTGGAACCCGTGCGCGCACCCTTCCGGGATGTACAGCGCGCGGCGGTTCTCCGCTGTCAGTTCGATGCCGACCCACTGCAAATACGTGGGAGAATCCGTGCGGATATCCGCGACCACGTCGTAGATGCCGCCGCGTATGCAGCGGACGAGTTTCGTCTCCGCATACGGCGGCGCCTGCCAATGCATCCCGCGTACGGTACCGCTCCGATGATTGTACGAAAGGTTGCACTGCGCGAGGTTCGGGTTCAACCCATGCGCGACGAACTCGTCACGCGCCCAGGTGAGCGCGAAGAAACCCCGCTCGTCCGCTAAACGATCCGTGTCAATGATGTATGCGCCCGTAATCCGCGTTTCCGTGAACTGCATCCGCCCTCCTTGTTATCGAATTCGATCATCACTTCTCATCCCATTCATTCGATGAAGCGCCTGCCGATCAGCAGGAAGCCTCCCGCCGCGATGCAGAGGCCGAAGACGAGAACGATCTGCCATAGCGGACTGAGGAAGATCGTGAGGCGGCGCCAGACCGGGCCGATAACCTGAAAGAGCCGCCCCGATTCGGCCTTGTATGCAACCAGAAATCGCGCGGTGCCTTCCTGCCGCTCGCCAGTGTAGAAAAGTGCGTAGCCCTCCGGCTGCACATTTCCATCTACCCACCACGTCACCGCATCATTCGGGCTACCATCGGCGGCGACGAGGATTTGCAGCATCTCCCCTTTGGGGACGGTGAGGGCGGGGGAGAACGCGAAGGTGTGATATGCATTGTCCTTGATGTCCGTTTCGTTCACCGTCCGCGTCGCCAGGTCCTGCCATCTGCCGGCTGCGTTTACCTGGAGCGTCACGCGCAGTGTGCCGTGATTCTCGCGCTTGTAGGTGCCGAGGAAAAGCGCAATGGAGCGAATCGGCGCCCCGGCGGCGGGAAAGAGCTGTTTCGCGTCCGTCCCCCGGTATAGGCCACCAATTGGCCGCTC
>JALYXG010000465.1 GCA_030947205.1 Chloroflexota bacterium | reverse complement strand
GGGGTGCAGAAACCGCGCCACAGTGCGCGGAAACGAGCACGAGATGCATTTTTTGAGCATCTGTAGACGATACATGGCCTGTTGATCCCTTTCCAAAACACGCCCTAACTCCGTGCTCGTCTAGGATTGCCGGTGTTCCGCTGCTTCTTCGACATGATAACCGAGCAGTGCATCCGGGCATCTACCGTCAGGTGGGGAGTTGCACCGTCACGGTCGTCCCTTCGCGCTCGGTGCTCGCGACGGAGATCGTGCCCCCGTGCTGCGCGACGATCTGCTTCGCCCCGGCGAGACCAATGCCGGTCCCTTCCGCGATACCGACCACGTTCGCGGCGCGGTAGAAGCGTTCCGTGATGCGCGGCAGGTCCGCCGCAGGGATGCCGATGCCCATGTCCGCGACGGTCAGCACCGCCCATGTGCCGTCTGTGTCGATGTTTCGGCCGACTGTCACGCCGATCATGCTCCCCGCCGGGCTGTACTTGCGGGCGTTGGAGAGCAGGTTGTCGAGCACCCGTTCGAGACGTGGCGTATCCCATTCCCCAACCAGCTCCGGCTCGTGGGCGATGACGTGGAAGCGGTGCGTCCCCCGCCCCTCGTGCAGGGCGACCATGCGCCGCGCGAGGGCGACGAGATCGACCGCGCCGCGCGCCAGGTCGAGCGGACGGCCGAGCCGGATGCGGGCGATGTCCAGCAGCTCGTCGAGCATGCCGGCCATCCGAGCAGCGGCGGTCTCGATCGCCTCCAGGCGCGGCAGCATCCGGGCGACGTCCGCCGCCTCGCTGTGCCTTGCGCGGCGCGCGAGGAGCTGCGCCGTGCCCGTAATCGTGGTGAGGGGGGACTTGAGGTCGTGGGCGACACTGGCGAGGAGCTGCTCGCGCTGCTCGTCCAGCGCCTGGTGGGCCGTCCGGTCCAAGATGAAGCAGGCCCACTGCAGGGGATCGCGCTGGAGCGTCGTTGCGCCGATCAGGACCGGCACGCGCGTGCCGTCCCTGCGCCAGTATTCCTTCTCGAACGGGGTGCAGGTCCCCGTCGCCGCGAGTTCATCGAGCGCCCGCAGGTCACGGGACGCGTATTCGGGCGGGGTCATCTCTGGCCAGCGGACGTGCCCGGCCGCCACGTCCGCATCGGTGTAGCCGACCATCCGCAGGAAGGCGCCATTCGCCTCGATGATGCGCTCTCGGTCGGCGACCACCACGCCGATGATATTCGCGTCCAGCAGTTGCCGAGCGCGTGCCTCGCTGCGGCGCAGCGCCTCCTCTGCCCGGTGGCGCGCCGTGATGTTCTCGTGCGCCACGACGACATAGGTCGCCCCCCCCGCGCGGAAGCGGGTCGCGCGCATCAGGAACCAGCGCTCCCCGTCGGGGCTGTGGCAAGGATACACAAGGACGAACTCGGCCATGTCGTCGGCGAGCACGGCGCGGATGCCCGACGCGACCGCGCGGCCCGCCGCAGCCTCCGGGGTGCCCATCGCCGCATCGCAGACGGCGAGGTAATTGATGTCCACCCCGTGTCGCGGCGAGACCAGCCCGTTCGCGTCGGCGAACCGCCGCCAGGGGGCGTTGACTGTGACGATGGCACCGGTCGCATCAAGCACGGCGATTGTGGCGGCGAGCGCGTCGAGCAGGGGGAGGAGGAACTCATCCAACTCGTGCGGCGCCGGTAGGGTTATGCTCATCCGCGCCTCCCCTCGTCTATGCAAAACGTTCATCGGCATGTGGGAGCAGTCACCCGCCGCATTATCGTGCTGCCCGCTTCGTCACCCCGCAGTGGCCTCGTTCGCGTGTGTATGCCGCGCATCCCGCTTTTCCAGCGCGTCCTCGGTCCGCAGCAGAGTCCTCTCCCGCTCCATCTTGCCACTCCCCGAGTCGGCACGTACCGCCGATCAACGCGAGGAGAATCGGGATGATCCATGTACCGTCGCCCATCGCAAGGGTGCGCGGCAACGCCCCGGAGTCCTGCGGCGCGCCCGCCGGGATCTTCTCATGTGGCAATCGTGTACCCGGCATGCCAGCAACACACGTTCGGCAAGGCGGCGTCAGCGCGATGATAGCAGAGCATGCGAGGAAAAGCCCTTCCTATGTGCGCCTTGCACCGAGATCGCACGATGCGATCCACCAACGATGCGAGGTGGGAAGAGCCGCCCGGCCCCTCCGTAAACGTGCAGTTGGACACACGCGGCACTCAGAGCGTGTTTTGGAAAGGGATCAACAGGCCATGTATCGTCTACAGATGCTCGGAAAACGCATCTCGTGTCATCTGCGTGTCGCTGCTATGATCTCCTTGATCGCACGTTCAGCGTATCATTACTACCGGAGTTCGGCATGACCCTTTCATCACCACGCACGAGCAAGACGCGCGTCCGCGTATGGACGGTTGACGGTGAAGAAACCCGCCAGCACGCGGATCAGTTAGCTACCGAGGAGCCGCTGGAAATCCGTCTGCTGGCCGGGGGCGAGCAACGCACCGTCGCGGTGACGATGCGCACGCCGGGCGCGGACTTCGAACTGGCAGCGGGGTTCCTGTTCGGCGAGGGGATCATCGGGGGCCGCGAGGAAATCCGGCGCATGACCTACTGCGTGGACCCGGAGGTTGACGCCGAGCAGCGGTACAACATCGTCAATGTCGCGCTCCGCAACACGGTATTGCCCGATCTCGCCACGCTCGAACGCCACTTCATGACGACGAGCGCGTGCGGCGTTTGCGGCAAGGCGAGCCTCGACGCACTGCATCTGCGCGGGCAAATCGCTGCCCCGCCCGGCCCGGAAGTTTCTGCCGCACTCATCACCAGCCTCCCCGACCGCCTGCGCGCCGGGCAAGGTTTGTTCGATGTCACGGGCGGCCTCCACGCGGCGGGGCTGTTCGATTGCACAGGCAACCTCCTCGCCGTGCGCGAAGATGTCGGGCGGCACAATGCGCTGGACAAACTGATCGGCTGGGCGCTACTCGACGGCACACTGCCGCTCCACGAACACATTCTCCTCGTCAGCGGGCGCGTCAGTTTCGAACTGGTGCAGAAAGCCCTCGCGGCGGGCATCCCGATCATCTGCGCGATCTCCGCCCCCAGCAGCCTTGCCGTCTCCCTCGCCGCCGAGTTCGGCATGACCCTCATCGGCTTCCTGCGCGGCGAACGCTTCAATATCTACACCGGACCAAACCGGGTACGAACCACAGAGGCGCAGAGAACACGGAGAAACGCGGAGGGGGAGAGACGATAATACATTCCTCCCGTTTCTCTTTCCCTTCTTTGCGTCCTCTGCGTCTCTGGGGTTCGTACCCGGTTTCAGCCCCTTCCCGGTAGACGGACACGCCACTGCTGTGGCATGCTGTGGGCATGATGGAGGCAGCAACGAACGCGGCGCGCGTTCCCCTAACTGAGCGGACACCCCAACCGATCTATGTCATCTCGGACGGCACCGGGCTGACGGCAGAGACCGTCGTTTCCGCAGCCGCCGGGCAGTTCTTCGGCGCGATCTTCGATGTCCGTCGTCGGCCGCTCGTCCGCACCATTGAACAGGCGAGAAACGTCATCAATGAGGCGGCGGAGACGCACGGTA
>JALYXG010000462.1 GCA_030947205.1 Chloroflexota bacterium | reverse complement strand
CGATCGTCGCCAGTTCGCCGAGCGTCATCATCAGGCTGCCGTCGCCGACGACCGCAAGCACCGACCGCTCCGGCGCACCGAGCGCCGCACCGAGCGCCGCGCCGACCGCATAGCCCATCGTCTGCTGCACCTCCGGCACGAAGACCGAGCCGGGGCGCGTGACGACGAAGCCGGGTTCGTAGAGCCACGATTCCGTCGCGGAGCCGTCCGACGTGGCGATGCTGTCGGCGGGGAACGCCTCGCGCAGCAACCGCGCGATGAAGCGCGGATGGAACGGCGGCGCGGCGTCCCGGTTCTCCGCCATGAACAGGTCGAGCGCGGTACGGCGGCGTTCCCGGAGCGCGGCGGCTGCCGCAACCAGCGGGGAAGGCGCGCGATGCGTCGGCAACCGCTCCAGCAGCCAGTCGAGGACGTGCGCGACCTCACCGTTGATCGCGACTGCGGCCGGATAGTTCATCGCGAGGGCGGCAGGGTCGCGATCAACGCGGATCAGGTTCGCGGGCAGCGGAGTCTTCCATGTCAGCGTCGTGTACTCGTTGAAATGCGTGCCGAGGGCAAGGCAGACATCCGCGTCGCGGGCAATGGCGGCGACGCCCGCCATACTCGGGACACCGACCGCCAGTGGATGATCCTCCGGGATGACGCCGCGCGCCTTGTTCGATGTGATGACGGGCGCGCCGAGCGCCTCCGCGAGGGCGATCAGCGTGTCTCCCGCGCCGCCCCGCATGACGCCATGCCCCGCGTAAATCAGCGGCGCGTCGGCATCGCGGAGTAACGTCAATGCGCGCTCTAATGCGGCGTTGTCCGCTATTGACGGAACCTCAGTCGGCGGTCTTTCTGCCGTGTTCGGGCGACGCGTTGCCGCCGCATCGCCGCTCCGACCAAAAAAGGGATACGGAATGTGGACGTGGACGGGGCCGGGCGGTTCGTTGAGGGCGAGCGCGAGGGCGTCCGCAACGGCATTGGCGATTTCCGCCGGTGTGCCCGTCGTGACGGCGATCTGCGCCTTGACGACGGGCCGCATGAAGGCGGCGATGTCGAGTTCGTGGATCGCGAACCGGCCTTCGAGCGCGACCGGCACGGCGGCGGTGATCAAGACGAGCGGGACGCTGTCGCTCTTCGCGACGAGAGCGGCGGTGGCGAGATTCGTCGTGCCGGGGCCGGGGACGACGAGACAAACGCCCGGCTTGCCCGTCGCGCGCGCGTAGCCGTCCGCCGCGAAGCCCGCCGCGCCCTCGTGCCGCGTCACAACGGGGCGGATCGTCGGATGGTCGTGCAACAGATCGTACGGCAGGAGTGTATGCACGCCGGGGATACCGAAGAGGTGCGTGACGCCGTGCGCCGCCAGCGCGTCAATTAGCGCGGCTGCGCCGGTCTGGGTGCGTGTCGTCATCGGTGCTCCTCGGCGTGTGCTCCCTGTCTGCTGGATACCACCGCGTCAGGCGGCTCGGATAGATGCCATGATAGCACGCCAGTCTGGTATCTGTGGCATGGGCGGGACGCCGAGGCATGCTACAATGCGCGGCGGGGTGAGGAGGAAGAAACAGCGCGGATGGGGATAGGGCAACAGATGACGACAACGAACATTGATCCGCCTCTGGTGGCGGGGAGACTGGCTGCGGCGCTCCGCTGGTCGCCCGATACAATCCGCGCGAAAACCGTCGCCTTCCTCGGTGTCTGCATGTTCGCACTCCTGTCGGCGCTCGTGCTGTTCCAGGTACCCTACCGGCATACGGTGTATGTTGGATCGCCGAATGACGACCAGAGCGTGCGAGGCTTCTACGATGCCGAAGGGAAGGGCAATTTCACGTATCGGTGGTCGGAAGGCCGCGCGCTTGTCCGTCTCCCCCTGGGCGTTTTTCCCGGTGAGGCCGACATTGTCCTGTCCGGGAATCGGCCCGGTAGCAAGCCGCCCGGTGTCACGCTCGGTCTGCCGGACAAGGCCGACCCGCTCGCTCACATCCAGAGTACAGGTGATTTTGTCACCTACCCGGTGCAGTTGCCCACCGATGGCGCGAAATGGAATCCGGTTGATACGCAGGACCTGCTGATCGTGCCGTCCGACACGGCCATGCCACCGCGGGAGAACCGCGCCCTCGGCGTGGCGGTTGAGCGCGTCGTTGTCTTCACAAACCCGCTGCGCTTCGGGCCGGTCGTCCCGCCGCTGCTCGCGCTGCTGCTCGTTCTTGGCATGGCGGCGGCGCTGGCGTTGATCGCGCTGTCGGTCGCGCCGCCGATCGCGCAACTGCTTCTTGCGACCAATGGCCCGACGCTGCTCGCCGCGCTGTACCTTGCGCTCGGCCGCGCGGACGATCCGGGCCAACAGGTATACGCAGTGATCGGCTTCACCGTCGCCGCGCTCGTCGCCGGCGTAATCGTGTGGCGGCGAGCCTTGACCGACCGGCCATGGGTGCGCGCACTCGCCCGCCTCGATGGACGTTGGTTGCTCGGTGTCGCCGTGCTTCTGACCCTGTGTTATTCGCTTTACGCCTCGCACCGGATGTTCGGTAGACTGTATGACGACACACACATCACGCTCCGGTACGCGCAGAATTTCGCGAATGGTGATGGCCTCCGTTTCAATCCCGGCGAACAGCCGGTGGAGGGATATACGAATTTCCTCCTCACCGTCTTCCTTGCGGGGTGTGCAAAGATCGGTCTGCCCCTGCTGACGATGGCAAAAATCGTCTCGATCGGTGCGGCAATGGGCGTCGTCGTTGCGACCTACTGGCTGACGACGCTCGTGCTACCCGGCGCGTCGGGACTGCTCCGGGCGACACCGAGCCTGATGATGGCGGGGTGTGGCTGGTTCGCCTACTACGCGGCGATTGGCTTGGAGACACATTTGTTTGCGTTCCTTGCCACGGTGGCCGCATGCCTCGTTTTGCGCGGAAAATGGCCGTGGGCGGGGATTGTCTTCGCCCTCGCATACCTGACGCGCCCGGAAGGGGTGGGACTCTGGGGGATAACGCTCGCATGGCTCATCTGGCAGGCTTGGATTGCGCCTCGGTTCGCGCGACGACTGGGGCGCTCGCAACCCGCCGATGCGATGCCGGCAATCCGAACTCGCGACCTTTGTGCGTTCGCGTTGCCATTTGCCGCCATCGCCGGTGTGCATGAGATCTGGCGACTTTCCTATTACGGCGAGCCGGTACCGAACACCTTTTACGACAAGGTTGGCTCGACGGCGCAGCAGGTGCGACGCGGGCTTGGCTATGTCGCGCATAGTGTGCCGCAATTGCACCCGTTCATCATTGCCGCGCTGGTCGCGTTGCTCGTGCTCGCCCCAGCCGCCGTGGTCGGGAGTCGTGCCGCGCGGTATGTCGCGCTTCTTGGCGGCGTATTCACCGCGTACATTATCCTGATCGGCGGCGATTTTATCGGGCCACGATTTCTTTTTCACATCTTTCCGTTCATCATCGTGCTCGCGGTCGCGGGTATCCGGTCGCTCGTGCGCATCCTTTGGCATCGCTTCGATTTCACGGGCGCGGGATCGGGCTGGAGCGAGCGTGGTTCGCCGCTCGCCGCGTTTTCCGTCGCGCTGATCGCCTTCTGGCTCTTCATCCCCCTTCTGCCACCCAATACGTTTCTGAAGCAGCGCGTCGCGAGTACGCATATGCGCGTCGTCACCGGCCT
>JALYXG010000426.1 GCA_030947205.1 Chloroflexota bacterium | reverse complement strand
ACCGGGATGACGGTCGCGATGGCGATGAGCCGCGAGCCGGTGACGATCGCGCCGGACGAGGGGTTGGACGATGCCCTCGAGGAGCTCGCAACGCATCAGGTCTCCTGGATGCCCGTGGTGGACGATGTACAGAAGTTCGTGGGGATCGTGACCGCGCGGGGCATTAGCCGCGCGTATCGCGGCGCGCTCACGAGCGGCGTGCGGCGTCTGGACGCGATCGCGGCGGGGACGGCGGTGCTGGAGTTGACGGTCGCGCCGGGCGCGCCGCTGGCCGGGAAGACGCTCGCGACGGCGGGGTTACCGCGCGGCGTGCTCGCGATCTCGCTGCAGCGCCAGGGCGTGACGATCGTGCCGCGCGGGGAGACCGAGTTGCGTCCGGGCGATGTGGTGGCGGTGATCACCGACCCGGCGAACGAGGAGCGGGTGCGCGCCTTTTTTCTCAGCACGTCCCCGGAACCTGCGCGGTCACCGGTCGCATCGCCTCGCCGAGACGGGCTGTCGGTACCGGAGACGGGGACGCTCGACGGAGAGGATCTGCCATGAAGGACAGGATGACGATGCTGGCGGGGCACGCGACCCACCAACTGCGCAGGCCGCGCCGCCTCGTCCGGCTGCTCTTTCGCCTCCCGATTTTCATCTATCGTTGCCACCTCGGCTGGCTGCTCGGCCACCGCTTCCTGCTGCTCACTCATCGTGGGCGCAGGACCGGCGCCACACACACGACGATGCTGGAGGTGTTGCACTACGATCCCGCGACGCGGGAGAGCGTCGTCCTGTCCGGCATGGGCACACGCGCCGACTGGTACCGGAATATCGAAGCACATCCGCCGCGCGCGGTGCGGACCGGGCGCCTGTGCTATGTCCCGGCGCATCGGGTGCTGACCCGTGGGGAAGTCGAGGCTGTGGCAGCGCGCTTCGCGCGGGAGCATCCGTGGGAGGTACGTCTGATGGCACCGGTATTGAAGCGGCTGGGGTGGTCCGCGGGCGATGGGCAAGGGGGGCGGGGATTACCGCCCAATGTCGTGCTGGTGGCATTCCGGCCGCGATCGTCAGAGGGTGAGCGGACAGTCGCGCAGCGATCGCGCGAAGAAGTGTGACGTGGTCCGCCCGACGATTCAGGGGCGCCCCGCGTTCAATGACTGGCCCGCGGGAATCCGGCCCACTACGGGACTGTTCGGCCATCGGCAGCGCGCGTGCAGACCGATGCCGCATACGGTGTGACTTGGTTTGCGGCGGATGGCACCGGCGTTGCAGAGGCGGGGATAATTTGCCGCACTCGCGCCAGCGAGCCGCAATCGGGAAGGAGGTGTGATGGGGCGACTCTTCCGCCGATGCCTTGTCCCGCTGGTGGCCTTCTCTGCGGTGACTGCCCTCGTCCTTGTCGCCGGGCAGTTGCGGGCCGCACGGACGATCCTGGTGCTCTTCCCGCACTGGGTGATCGCGCTTATGCTCAGCCTGACGCTCCTCGCCGAAGCGGTGAAAATCGCCCGTTGGCGGTTCTTCGTCCAGGCGTCGGGCATCCCGATCCGCTGGCGGGACGCGGCGACGAGCCTGCTCGCCGGACAGACGGCCACCATCCTCCACGGAGGCGACCTGCTCCGTATCCGCCTCGCGACGGAGCACGGCATCCCACCGCGCCTGGGTGTGACGATCTCCTTCGCGATGTGGGCGACGGATATGATGACCCTGCCGCTCCTCGCCTTGGCGGGGTTCGGCAAACATCTCGTCGCGCGCTGGCTCCTCTTTCTGCCGCTCGCCATCCCGGTGCTGTTGATCCTCCTCGTGCGCTCCCGTCGATTCGCGCATTTCATTTCCCGCACACTCGGGCGATTCGGACCGACCCGCCGGTATGCGCTGAGCGAAGGGGAGATCGCGCATGTCACACACCTGCTCACGCGCCGGACTGTCCTGCTGGGCGGCGTCGCCTATGCGGCGTTCATGCGGCTCATCTTCGCTGCCACTCTGCTCTGCGCCGTCGACGTCATCAACGACCGCCCGTTGCGGTATGAGACTGTCCTCAGCGCGCATGCCCTCAGCACCCTCGTCGGCGCTTTCTCGTTCCTCCCGGGCATTATCGCGTTGGGGAGCCTCGTGGAGATTCTCAACGCCCGGGGCGTGCCGCGCGCCCTCGGTCTGCTCATTTCGCTGATTAACCGGTTGCTCGGGGTGAGCGCCAACCTCTCGATTGGCATCGTCGTCCTGCTGATCCGCTATCGAGCCGTAGGTGTTGGTAAACGCGGCGGGGATGCGCACGAATCTTCGGACGCGATCGTCGTCCGCCCCCCATCCGCCACGCCGCTCACTCCCGCCCTGCCCTCCCCGGCGGACATCCCGACCTCTCCACCGTGATCGACCGACGAATCAGAAAATACGGTACGCAATGCGTGGGACGATGCGCTTCGTGGAGTCGCCGATCGCGGTGACGATAATTGTAAGGACGATCGGATGACCCTGACCCTCGTGACCACCCTTGTCGCCCTGCTCACGATCGCCGGCATCGTCGGGTTCGTCGCCCGCCGGATCGGTCTCCCCTACCCGGTCCTGCTCGTCGTCGTCGGCCTGCTCCTCGCCCTCATCCCCCATCTCCCCGCTGTGCGCGTCGCGCCCGACCTCATCCTCTTCGTCTTCCTGCCGCCCCTCCTCTACCGGGGGGCCTTCCACGCCCCGCTCCGCGAGCTGGTCGCCACCCGGCGCGCCATCCTCATGTTCGCCATCCCCGGCGTGCTCGTCACCGCCCTGCTCGTCGCTCCGGCCGTGCATTACCTCGCCGGTCTCTCCTGGGGCGCCGCCTTCGCGCTCGGGGCGATCGTCGCGCCGACCGACCCGATCGCCGCCCTCGCCATCTTCCGCACCCTCGGCGCACCCCCGCGCCTGGCCGCGATCGTCGAGGGCGAGAGCCTCCTGAACGACGGGACGGGGCTCGTCCTCTACCGGATCGTCATCGCGGCCGTCGTGGGCGGCGGCGTGTCGCTCCCGCATGCGCTGCGCGACTTCGTCCTGGTTGCCGGTGGTGGTGCGCTCATCGGGCTGGCGGTCGGGTGGCTCTCCTTCCTCCTGCTGCGCCTCGTCCACGATGCCGAGGCGGAGGCGACCCTGCACATCGCGATCGCGTATGGCAGTTACCTGCTCGCGGAGCACCTGGGCGTCTCCGGGGTGCTCGCCACGGTAGCTGCGGGTGTGGTGCTCGGCAGCCGGTTCGTCCAGTACAGCCGCACCACCACCCGTCTCGTCGGGATCGCGAGCTGGGACGTCCTGGAGTTCATCGCAAACTCCCTGCTCTTCCTCATCGTCGGCCTGCAGTTGCGCACGATCCTCGGCATGCTCGGCCCGCTCGCGCCGGCACGGGTCGCGGGCATCGCCGCAGTGACGGTGCTGGC
>JALYXG010000383.1 GCA_030947205.1 Chloroflexota bacterium | reverse complement strand
TCTCTCGGACGCCGAAAGGTCGGCGTTGACAGGCATAGCGCGATGGCGTACCATGCTTCCTTGCGCCGCCGGAATCGGTGGTTTGAGTACGCAATGAAGAGGGCGGCACACGACCGCTCGAAGCAGTGACGGAGGGCATCGGTGTCGTACGCGGTGATCGAAACAGGCGGCAAGCAGTACCGCGTGACCGTCGGGCAGGCGATTGAGGTCGAGAAGCTCGAAGGCGATGTGGGCGACGTAGTGACGCTTGAGCGCGTCTTGATGATTGCGGGCGAAGGGAATACCAGCATCGGTACGCCCGTTGTCGAAGGCGCGACCGTCAAGGCGACGATTAACGCGCAGCACAAGGCGGACAAGGTGATCGTCTTCAAGATGAAGGCGAAGAAGCGGTACCGCCGACTCAAAGGCCACCGCCAGCAACTAACCCGTCTGACCGTCACTGATATTATTGTCTGAGTAGGCAGTTCGTCGTAGCCGGCCCATTCTGACTACTGACTACTGACTACTGACTACCGGAGGCAGAACATGGCACACAAAAAAGGCGTCGGCTCATCCCGCAACGGTCGCGACAGCAAGCCGAAGATGCTCGGCGTCAAGCGGTACGACGGTCAGATCGTCAAGGATGGCGAAGTGCTTGTCCGGCAGCGCGGCACCCGGATCATGGCGGGCAACAATGTCGGCGTCGGGCGCGATCACACGCTCTTCGCGCTGATGACCGGCTCCGTCAAGTACGAGCATGTCGGGCGGTACAAGAAACAGGTCAGCATTTACTCGGCCGCAGTAAACGCGCCCCTCGAAGAAACTCAGGTTGCGGCAGGCTAACCACGAGTAGTCAGGAATCAGTGGCCGGGTGGCTGCTGTACACCGTCTACCGAAAGAAGGAATCCGATGAAGCCAGGAATTCACCCGAACTATGTTGACGCGACCGTGACGTGCTCCTGTGGGAACACATGGACGACGCGCTCGACCAAATCGGCTATCCGTACCGACCTTTGCTCGCAGTGCCATCCGTTTTTTACCGGTGAGCAGCGTATTGTGGACACGGCCGGTCAGGTCGAGCGGTTCATGAACAAGCTCAACAGCGCGCAAGAGGGCGGCGCGACAAGCAAGAAGCAAGTCCGGCGCGAGCAGAAGATGACCGAGACGCAGCGTGCCCGCACCTTCACGCCCGAACTGGAAGCGCTGGCGCAGGCCGGGGACGCGCCCGCAGAGGCCGTGCGGCCCACCGCTTAGGCAACATGACGGATATGACATGACGGCTTCGGGCATCTGACAAAATTGACTGCCGAATTGCCGTAACGATTTATCAGTACGTTCGTTATATCGGTCAGAGTGTTCGAGGCAACTCGACACCCTGGCCGGTACTCCGTTATAGCCCCAAAGAAAGCGTGCGAATTCGTGGCGCAAACGTCCGTTTTCCCCGTGCGCACCATTTCATCCCCTGCCCCCGTACCGAATGGCTTTCGCGACCCAATCCACGCCGGTCCGCCTGTTATCCTCAAGGAGGGTGGTACCTTCCTCGTCGCGGACGCGCGCGGCGACATTACAGGCGAGCATGGATCGGGACTGTATGAGCATGATACGCGGTATCTCAGCCGTTTCGTCCTGACGATCAACGGCCACCGCCCGGTCGTCGGGACGAGTACGCGGCCCGGCCCGGCAGTTGTCTCGATGCGCGCGTCGGTCGCCGAGCGGCGGAACGATGTGGGCTGCCTCCGGGTCCATCGCTCCGCCGTCGTGGACGACGCACTGCATGTCAATGTGATGCTCCGCAACCCCGCGTCGCAGCCGCGGCGTGTCCGGGTGACGCTGACGATGGCGGCGGATTTCCGAGACATGTTCGCGGTGCGCGGTTTCTACGCGGGGAAGCGGCGTGGCACAGTGCAGTCGCCGGAGTTGGCCGAGCGGCACGTTCGTTTCCGCTACGAAACGCTTGACGGGTTGCCCCTCTGGACGGACGTGCGCGCCAACCACGCGCCGCTTCGGACGGCAATGATGCGGAGTGGGCACCACGGGCAGACGCCGGGCGTTCGCTGGACATTCGCGATCACCGTGCCCGCCGGTGGGCGCGAGGAAATCTCCTTTCTCGTCGCACCGGGGCGAGCGACCGAAGCGGCGGCGGATCGGAGCATCGCGGCATCGCTCCGCACCGCGCGCACGCTGGCCCACCAATGGACGGACGAGATCGCCGCGATCGAGACGGATAACGCGGCATTTAACCGGCTCCTGCGCCGCTCGGCGGGCGATCTGCGGTCGCTCCTGACGCCGTGCGCGGCGGGGGAAGTGGCAGCGGCGGGTATCCCGTGGTTTGTCGCGCCCTTTGGCCGCGATTCCTGCATCACCGCGCTCGAATCGCTAATGCTCACGCCCCGCTTCGCGGTCGGTGCGCTCCGGGCGCTCGCGGCGCATCAGGGGACGGCGGTCAACCCGGCGCGCGATGAGGAACCGGGCAAGATTCTCCACGAGATCCGCGTCGGCGAACTATCGCGCGCCGGGATCCTGCCATTCTCGACCTACTACGGCAGCGTGGATAGCACGCCGCTTTTCGTGATGCTCTTCGCCCAAACGATGCGCTGGCTGGACGCGGACGCGCTCTACGACGATCTGCTGCCGCATGTCCGGCGTGCGCTCGAATGGTGCGACCTGTGGGGTGATGCCGATGGCGATGGCTACGTCGAATTCGGGCGGTACGCGCCGAATGGCGTCGCCAATCAAGGGTGGAAAGACAGCCACGACTCGCTCCATCACCCGGACGGTTCGGACGTGTTGCGGCCCGTCGCCCTGGCGGAGGTGCAGGCATACGTCTACGCGGCCAAGGCATGGCTGGCGGACATTGTCGAGCAGCGCGACGACCTGCTCTGGGCGGCGCAGTTGCGGGTTGAGGCGGCGGAACTCGCCGCGCAATTCGAGCGCGATTTCTGGCTGCCGGATGAAGGGTGCTACGCCTACGCGCTCGATGGTGCGAAGCGGCCCGTACGCACGGTAGTCTCGAATGTCGGCCATCTCCTGTACTGCGATCTCGTGCGCGGCGACAAGGCGGCGATTGTCGCCGAACGTCTGCTCAAGCCCGACATGCTCTCTGGCTGGGGTGTACGCACGCTTTCGTCCGACGCGGTGCGGTACGACCCGGATAGTTACCACAACGGCAGCATCTGGCCGCACGACAACGCACTAACCGCCCTCGGGATGCGGCGGGCAGGCTGCGCGGGCGCCGCCACGGAGGTCGCTTCACAAGTGATTGCGGCGGGTCTCGCGCAGCCGCTGAGCCGGATTCCCGAACTGTACGCGGGGTACGCGCGGGATGTGGCGACGGTCGCGCCCGTGCCGTACCCCGTCAGTTGCTCGCCGCAAGCATGGTCTGCCGCCAGTGCGTTCGCATTTCTCCAGGCGATGATTGGCCTCGATGTGGATGGGCGAACGGGCGAGATCGCCTGTACGCCGCATCTCCCGTCCTGGCTTTCGTTCGTCCGGGTGCGCGGTCTCCGGTTCGGCCAGACGCGGGCGGATATTACGATCACGCGCGATGGTCCGGCAGCCTATCGCGTCGCTATTGCTCACGCGGACGGTGTGCGAACGGAATACTCGGTGCCGAGCGCGCAAGCGTAGTCGGGTAGCGCAGACTTGAAGTCTACGCTACCGCGTTGCGCACTCAGTCCGCCGCTTGCATCGTCTCGGCGCGGAAAGGTGCGAGGTCGGATTCCTGCTTGCCAATGAGGAGATCGTAGATGTGCTCGTAGCCAACGGCCATCGAGCGGGCGGAGAAGTGCTGCTCGACTTGTGCCCGGCACGTCGCGCGGTCAATCTCGTCGAGGTGGCTCGCCGCTTCGACGAGACCGTCCACTGTCGGGCGGATGAACCCCGTCACGCCGTCAATGACGATCTCCGGCACGGAGCCGCACGGCGTCGCGAGTACCGGCGTGCCGCACGCCATCGCCTCGGTCATCGTCAGGCCGAAGGGTTCGGGCCACTGGATTGGGAAGAGCAGAGCGCGCGCGTTGCCGAGGAACTCGCTCTTCTCGTCGTCGCCGATCTCGCCAATCCACTCGATCATTTTGCCGTCAATTTCATCCTTGACGAGGTCGAAGTATTCGGGATGATCGTCGTCCACCTTCGCGGCGATCTTGAGTGGGATGCCGGTGCGCTTGGCAATCTCTATCGCCTGAGAAATCCCCTTGTGCGGTGTGATACGACCGAGAAAAGCGAAGTAGCCGCCGCTGCCGTCGCCAACCTGTAGATGACGCAGATCAATGCCGTTGTAGACATTGCCGACCCAGCGCGCTTGCGGGAGGGGCCGCTGCTGATGCCGACTGATCGAGTTCACCGCCGCATCTGGGTAGGCATCGAAGATCATCGGCAAGGTCGGCAGATCGAGCCGCCCGTGCATCGTCGTCAGCACCGGAGTGCGCACGAAGCGCGTGAACGGGAAGGTGAAGAAGTCTACATGGCTGTGGATGACATCGAAGTCGGCCGCCTGTTCGAAGACGCGACCGAGTTGGATCATCTGCGGCGGGTGGATGTCGCGTGGCATTTCGATACCAGGCAGCAGGCGCAAGCCGGACGGGACGAGCGGAGCGAGGTGCGCGAGCGTGTCCGAGTCCCCCGTCGCGAAGAGCGTCACATCGTGTCCGCGCCGGACAAGTTCATTGGTCAGCGCCGCGACGACGCGCTCTGTGCCGCCGTACTTGAGCGGTGGGACACGTTCGGCCAATGGCGCGATCTGCGCGATGCGGAGTCGGTTGGTTGTCATTAGGTCATTCCCCCTCAAGAAATCGGACCGCGATCTCGTCCGCAAGGATTCGCGCCTCGGGGGCGAGTGCGATGCGGCCACCAGTACGGATAACAACTCCCCGTGCTACATATTCCGCAAGGTGGCGGCCGTACACCGCGTCCACAGTCCGTCCGTGTCGGTCAACAAATGCACTTTCCACAATTCCTTCTGCAAGACGCGTTCCAAGGAACATCGTTTCCGCGCACGCCGTGGCGTCTGCAATCGCCTCTGATCCCGCTTCCGCGCCGCCATCCCGCACGGCGTTCAGATACGCATGCAGGTCGCGGACATTCCAAAAGCGGCGGTTGCGTCGGTGACTGTGCGCGCCGACGCCGAAGCCGAGATAGTCGCCGTTCACCCAATAGCCGCAGTTGTGGCGGGAGCGATGACCGGACCGGGCATAGTTCGAGGTTTCGTAGTGGATGTAGCCCGCGCCCGTCAGCAATTCGTCGGCGGCGAGGAACATATCGGCGTACAGGTCTTCATCCGCGACGGAGGTGGTGCCCGCCGCGACCGCGTGCGCGAGCGGCGTGCCCTCCTCGACGGTGAGCGAATAGGCGGAAAGGTGATCGGGATCCAACGCGATGGCCGTCCGCAGATCATCCTGCCAGTCGGCGAGGGTTTGATCCTGCCAGCCGAAAATGAGGTCCGCGCTGACGCTCGCGAACCCGGCGGCACGGGCGTCCGCAATCGCCTGTTTGCCATCTTGCGGCGTATGGAGTCGGCCAAGCGTGGCGAGGCCGCGCGATTCGAAGGTCTGCACACCGAGCGAAAGGCGCGTCACGCCCGCCGCGCGGAAACCGGCAAGATGTCGCGGGCGGAGTGGCCCCGGATTCGCCTCCAGCGTGATTTCTGCGTCCGGCTGGACGGCGAAAACTTCCTGAATGGTGG
>JALYXG010000360.1 GCA_030947205.1 Chloroflexota bacterium | reverse complement strand
GCCGTCATCGCCACCGCGCCGATCACCGAGCCGACAGCGGGTGCGGAGAAAAGGATGCCCAGCCCGGTCGGACCGACATGGAGGATTTTGTCCGCGAAGACGGGGAGCAGGACAGTCGCGCTGCCCCAGAAGGTGGCGAAGAAGTCGAGCGACATGATCGCGAGAACGATGTCGTTACCCCGGATGAAGCGCAGCCCTTCCAGCGCCGCGCGCCAGCCGCCTGGCCCGTCCATCGCCGCCGCGCCGAGCCGCACGCGCATGCCCGCGAACACGAGGATCACCGCGACGAACGATGCTGCCTCGAAGCCGTACGTCCCCGCGATGCCGACCGCGCCGATCGCGATGCCGCCGAGGGCGGGGCCGGCAATCGTCGCCACCTCGCCGGTTGTGATGCTCCACGAAAGGGCATTGCGCAGATGCTCGCGCGGGACGAGCGCGGGGAGGAATGCCTGACGGGTCGGCGAATCCACCGTGCTAATCGTCGCGGCGAGGGCGGTAATCAGGTAAATCACGCCGATGTTCGCGCGCCCGGTGGCGGTCGTCAGCACCAGGGCGAGCGAGCAAGCGAGCAGGGCCGGTTGGGTGACGAGCAGCAGACGGCGGCGATCCACCTGATCGGCGATCACGCCACCGACGAGCGAGAACAAGAGCACCGGGACAAGACGGACGAGACCAAGCAGGCCGAGTTCGACCGCCGAGTGGTGCAACTGATACACCTGATAGGAGATCGCGACGGTCTGCATCCGCTGCCCAAGCGTCGAGATGAATTCACCGGTGAGCAGCAGGCGGTAGTCGCGGTGCTGCAAGGCGATAAACGGGCTGGCGTGCGGCGTATCCACTCGCTAGCGATCCACCTTTTCGATCCATGGGTAGTTCCAGGTCGAAGGGACGCGCTGATAGACTTGCACGCCCTGAATAATCGCGACCAGTTGGTAGCGGCGCGCCAGCACGGGTCGGAGGCGGTCGTGGGCGCGCTGGAAGCGGGGTGCGTCCAGGTCCACGATGAACTCCGGCCCGGCGGGAGTGTCGAGCGTGGCGATCAGGCGGTCGAAGGTCGCGGGATCGTCGAGAATCGGCTGCCGCCAGACGACGGAAAAGGCGCTCTGCCGCTCGCTCAGATAGTAGATTTCCGGCGCCTCGAAGGCGATGTAGATGCGGTCGTTTGGGTGGGAATTCGCCTTCAGGTAGGCGACCAGCGGTTCCTGCGCCTGGTACGCCCGGTCGTGGTAGAGGTCCCACGAGATTTCCGCCGGCTCCGCGACGAAGTAATGCCCCGCGTAGCCGACGGTGAGCATGACGCTGAGGCTGAGGATGGTGACGAGCCGCACCCGCCAGCGCGCCGTCTCGCCCCGCACGAACGCGGCGCGCACGCCAAGTGCGGCGTAGATCGCCAGCGGCGGGAGCAGTTGAAAGAAGTAGTGTGTGAACCCGTTGCCGCCGAGCGCGATGCCGCCGAAACTGGCGAGGAACCAGAGCGGCGCGAGTTTGCGCACGTCCGAGGAGAGCGCGGCGCGATACACAGTCAGCGCAAGCACGGTGAGGATGACGAGTGGCAACACATCGCCGCCGACGACGAGGCTGTTCCAGCCCAAATGACCGAGCCGCCCAATGGCATGGCGCGAAACGATGGATTCCGTCGCGCCGCGATACAGCAGCACTTGCTGAATGTATGCCCGACCGTCGTGTACGAAGCCATCCACGATTGCCGGAAGGACGCCGATCAATACCCCCGCGCCGAGGACCGATTGCCGACGCAGGCGCGACCGCCACGGTATCTCTTCGCGGCGCGCGGCGAGAAAGAGCAGCAGCCCGGCGATCACGACCGCCGCGATCTCCGCCGGTTTGATGACGACTGCGACACCTGCGCACAAGCCACTGAGGAAAACACGTCGCGTCACGGCGCTGTTCTCCTTCGCCAGCAGCGGCAGGCCGGGCGCTATGCGTGTCCGTGCGGCGGGCAGGAGCAAGGCGAGGCTGGCGAGCGCAGGGAGCGTCATGAACAGTTCGGCGTTGGCGGTGAACCCCTGCACATGTGGCATGACGGAAAAGAGCGCAAAAAGGAAGGCGGCGAGCAGGCCTGTCTGCTTATCCGCCAGCCGCCTGCCGATTACGTAGACGAGCAGCGCAGACCCCGCATTGTAGAGTGCGGCAAACAGACGGATCGCGACGATGCTCCGCCCAAGCGTCTGGAAGATCACGCGGTAGACCCACAAAATGCCCTGCGTCCGGTCGAACCAGAGCAGATGATAGAGTGTCTTGCCGCTCAGGCCGTAGTGGGTCGTGTAGGCATACCCGCCCTCGTCGGTGATAAGGGGTACATGAAGAAACGGCATCCGCACGAGCACGGCAAGCAGCAGGATTACGCCGAGCGCGATCCGCCACGTCAAAACCCGCTGCCAGAACGTCATCGTGTGTGCTACACCCGCGCCTATCCGCGCGCGATCCCCTGCTGCCATCTTCCTCGGACTACTCCCATTCCCGCTGTGTATCGCTTCCCTTCACACACCGCGCATCATACGTACGAGTGAACACGCGATGGTTTCGGCACAACGTGTACCAAAAGCCATACCGCGCCGCACATGAACAGCCTATGAACGGACGGTTCACTCTCTATAACGTACGAAGCCTACAAAATCCTTACGGGATTGGTCATGATGCTTCCACTCATCACACAGAACGTTCAATGTTCGCAAGGGTTCCCGTCCCGTATACTCACCACGCGTCATGCGACGTTCGATGGAGTGCGGATGCAGGAGGAGTAAGGGGATGCGAACACACCGGATTGCGGTCATGCCGATGGACGGGATCGGGCGCGAGGTGATCCCGGCGGCGGTGCGCGTGCTACGCGCGGCAGAGCGACTCGTCGGCGGCTTCGTGCTGGAAACGACCGATTTCGACTGGTCGGCACGGAAATCGCTCGAAACGGGCGACCCAATCGTGCCGCCGGGCGGATTCGACACGCTACGCGGCTTCGACGCGATCTTATTCGGCGCGCACGGCGGCACCCCCGGCATCCCGGACGATGTCGCCTTCGCGGAAACGCTCTTCGCCTTTCGCCTCGCCTTCGACGAATACATCAACCTCCGCCCCTGCAAACTGCTCCCCGGCATCCCCTCCGTCCTCGCGCATGCCGCACCGGAGGACGTGGATTTCGTCATCGTGCGCGAAAATGTCGAGGGCGAACTGGCCGGGCCGGGCGGGCGCACGGGCGTCGGCACGCCGTGGGAGACCGCCTCGCAACTGACCGTCATCAGCCGAGGCAACACCGAACGCGTCGCCCGCTATTCGTTCGACCTCGCCCGCTCCCGCCGCAAGCGCTTGGCGAACATCACGAAATCGAACGCGATGCGCCACGCCTATACCCTCTGGGACGAGGTGATGGCCGAAGTGGGCGCGGAGTACCCGGACGTGCAGTTGGACAAATTCTACGTGGATGCGGCGGCGGCGCGGATGGTGCTGCGCCCGCAGGACTTCGACGTGCTGCTCTGCACCAACCTCTTCGGCGACATCCTGTCCGATCTCGGCGCGGCGCTCGCGGGCGGCCTCGGGGTGGCGGCGAGCGGCAACCTGAATCCCGAAGGCGTGGCCCCCTCGCTCTTCGAGCCGGTCCACGGCAGCGCGCCGGACATCGCCGGGCGCGGCATCGCCAACCCCGTCGCTTCTATCGGCGCGGGCGCGCTGATGCTCCGCCATTTGGGCGAAGCGACGGCGGCGGACGCCATCGAAGCCGCGATGGGCCGCGTCCTGCGCGACGGCGAATTCCGCACCTCCGACCTCGGCGGCGTCGCCACCACCGATCAGATGGCGGACGCAATCGCGGCTGTGATCCGTTCTTGACCGTGGTATCCTCCCAATACGGCGTACAATGGCGTGCGCGCAGGGAAAGGATATAAAACGCATGAACGCAATCAAGACGGTGCGGAATCTCGGCCTTGGGTTGTGGGTTGGAGGGACGGCGGCGATTGATTTCGTGGACGCGCCTGCCCGTTTTAGGACGCCCGGCCTCGACCGGAATGCGATCACGGC
>JALYXG010000321.1 GCA_030947205.1 Chloroflexota bacterium | reverse complement strand
GATGTCCTGTTCACGATTCATCTCATCCAGGACCCGCGCTTCCCCGGTGATGCCGCGCTGGCCGATTTCTGGCGCACCGTCACGGTGGACCTGCCCGGCGGTAATCAGGTCCGCTTCACGCTCACCGACCGCTACGCCCCCTTCCTCAGCTATACGACACTTGGCCTGCTGCCGCAGCACCTGCTCGGCGGCATCAAGGCGGAGGAGTTGCGTGATCTGCCCTTCAATCTCAGCCCTGTCGGTGCCGGGCCGTATCGCTTTGTCCGGCTCGACCGCGACACCCCGGCGATTGATCTGACGCTCTGGCAGAAGCACTACGAGGTCGTCACCGAGGCGGCGTACTATGTGCAGGAGTTGCGCTTCCAGTACTATCCGTCATTCGAGCAGGCGCTCGATGTCACGAAGCGGGCGAAGGAATCGGGCGTGACGGGTTTCTCGGAAGTGCCGGTGACGAACCTCGCGCAGGCGGCGACGGCGCTCAACCCGAATCAGAAGGACGCCGCGTGGCAGTTCTACGGCTACAACATCGCCGCCTATACCGCGCTCTTCTTCAACTTCCAGTCGCCGATCTTCTCCGACCGCGCCGTGCGGCAGGCCGTCAGCTACGCGATTGACCGGAATTTTCTCGTCCAGAACGCGCTCGGTGGCCAGGGAATCGCAGGCGACGGCCCGATCCACCCAAGCAGTTGGGCGTACAAGACCGAGAACGCCAAGCACCCCTTCGACCCCGACCTCGCGAAGAAGACGCTCGATGACGCGGGCTGGAAGGCGAAGGCCGCCGGGCAGCCGCGCGAGAATAACGGGCAAAAACTGACCTTTACCCTCGTCACCAATTCGAGCGGCGAGCGACCACTCGTCGCGCAGATCGTCGCGCAGCAGTTGGCGGCGGTTGGCTTCGATGTGCAGGTGAATAAGACGGCGCTTTCGTCGTTCGATTTGCAGCGGACGTATCTCGAGCCGCACCGCTTCGATGCCGCGATCTTCGGCTGGGATCGTCTCCTGGGCGACCCCGACCCGTACATTCTTTGGCACTCGACGCAGGCGGACGGCGGCTACAACTTCACGAACTTCCGCGATTCCGAGGCCGATCAACTCCTGGAAAACGGCCGCCGCGCCACGAACCCGAATGAGCGCAAAATCCTCTACAACCAGTTCCAGGACCTGTTCGCCAGCGAAGTGCCCGCCGTCGTTCTCTACTACCCGCGCTATGTCGTGGCCATCGCGAAAAACATCAACGGCGTCGAGGCGGACACGATAGATACGCCCGCCGACCGCTTCCGGGGTATTTCCCGCTGGTTTATCCAGTACGACGAGAAGACCGCCGCCGAGGCCACGCGGCAGGCCCAGCCGCCCGCCCCGGCCAGTACCCCGGCTATCCCGCCCGCCGCGCCACCTGCCGGTAGTCCCGTGCCCGCCGGTTCCGCCGTGACCGGCACCGTAGCAGGGACGAAGAAACCGTAATCGAAACCTGATCGAACTACCAAGGCGCCAAGGACACCAAGAAAGACGAAGAAGAAAACAGGAGTTCTCTTCCCCCCCTTGGATGTCCTTGGCGCCTTGGTGGTTCGATCCTCCGGGCGTAAAAATGTGAGGCCCCGGCAGCCTCTGCCCCATTCCGTCCACCAACGCCTTTCGGCTTCGGTATTCGGCTGGTTGCTTCGGTCATCGGGACCTCACACTCATGAATATACAGAGTGTTCGGACATTTGTCAAGGGGTAGTATGGACTCAATCGTCTTCCAAAACCTCATCAATGGCCATGTAGCAGATATACCAATAGAGCGGATGCCGCGCCGACTGGTCTGCGGTACACTGGCGGCAGCGAACGAGGGCGGACACGAAACGGAGGCACGCATGTCATTCGCAGGCGTCAGGATTGCGGCACTCGTCGAGGCCAAGTTCGAGGATTTGGAACTGCTACCCGTCGGCGCGCGTTGATGCAGTTTCGACGGTGATACATGAGTGAGACGTTTGTCGCGCGGGACCGGTCGGTCTCGCGGCCTGCGGTGCGGATACTCTGCTACGGCGCGGGGGCGGTCGGCAGTTTTATCGCGGCGCGGCTCGGGCTGACGGGCGCGGACGTGACGCTGCTCGGTCGCCCCGCGACGGTGGCATCGCTCGCCAGCACCGGCCTCGCGCTCGAAACGGACGGGCGGACATTCGTCGCCCTCGTCCGCGCGGTCAGCAGCGTTGACGCGGTGCGCACGCCGCCCGATCTCGTCTTTCTCGCCGTCAAGTCGCACGATACCGCAGCCGCGTTGCCCGACCTGAAGCGTTTGGCGGGAATGGGCGCGACGATCTGCACGATGCAGAATGGCGTCGGCAACGAGCAGATGCTGATCGAGGCGCTCGGTGCGGAGCATGTCGTGAGCGGCGCGATTACGATCAGCGTGAGTATGCCGGAACCGGGCCTCGTCGTGCAGCATACCGGCGAGGGCGGCGTTGCCTTCGCGCCCGTACCCGGCGGCCCATCGCCCGGCACGGCACTCGCCATCTTCGACGAGGCGGGGCTGCCGGCGGTCGGCGTCGCGTCGTACCACGATCTCAAATGGTCCAAACTGCTGCTCAATCTGCTCGCGAACGCGCAGGCGGCGATCCTCGACAGCGATGCTACGACCGTTGTCAACGACCCGGCGTTGTTCGGCGTCGAGCAGCGAGCATTTCGCGAGGCGTTGCGTGTGATGCGGCGCGTCCCAGCGCAGCCAATCGGCTTGCCGGGGTACGATGTGCCGAAACTCGCGCTGGCGATGCGCTTCCCCCGGCCCGTCGCGTGGCGATTACTCAAGGCGCGGATCGGCGGCGGACGGGGCGAGAAACGGCCGTCGCTCGCCCTCGATCTCGCGCGCGGCAAGCGGCCAACCGAGGTGGATTGGCTGAACGGCGCGGTGGTCGCGGCGGCGCGGCGGTACGGGATACGTGCGCCCGTCAACGAGACGCTCGCCGCGCTGGTCGGTCAACTGACCGCCGATCCCGCCGCCTGCCCCCCCGTCTCCGAACGGCGAGCGTGGCTCCAGCGGTCGCTTCGGGAGCGCGGCATCCGCGTCCGATTAACATGAGCGCGCGCGGCGGCGAGCAGGAAAGCCTCATGCGGCGTGGCTGCTTCATCAGCGGCGTCGTGACGGTGATCGTGCTGATCGTTCTCAAGCGTTTCCTTTTTCGGTTGCCGCCGCTCGGTATTCTTGTGCTCGC
>JALYXG010000317.1 GCA_030947205.1 Chloroflexota bacterium | reverse complement strand
GGAAGGGGAGTGTTTCGCCCGTCTCCCCACCCGTGCGCGGATCGAGCACGCGAAAGAATTGCTCGCGTTTTGGGTTGGTGGCGGCATCCACCCAGACGCCGTCCATCTGGATCAGGCGTGTGGGCTGGTCGGATGTCGCGATCGTGCGTTCGTTCGGCAGGCCGCCCGTTGCCCGCGCGCCGACCGCGATGAATGCCGCGAGGATAGCAATCGCTGTGATCGCTTCGAGGACGTGAATACCGTGCCCCGAACCGCGTGTGACGACTGGTTGGGTGAGCGGGATCGTGCGTTGTGCCATCAGGCGCCTCCGATGCATTGTGATGGCGATTCCGATCGAGTATACAACGCCCGCTACGGCGCGGTTCCCGCCAATGAGATCGGCTATCATGATGGCGGCGACGAATTGCTTGGCGACGGGAGGGGAAACATGAACGGAAAAGTCGCGGCGGTGAGCCGCAGCGCGACCCATACGATGTGCAAGGGCGACCAGTCGGTAATCCGGCTGCTGGCGGGGCTTGGCGTCGAGGATGATGCCCATGCGGGCGTTACGGTCAAGCACCGCTCGCGCGTCGCGCGCGATCCGAACCAGCCGAATCTTCGCCAGGTTCACCTGATCCATGCTGAGTTGCACGATGAGTTGCGCGCCGCCGGTTTCGACTTGGCTCCGGGGCAGATGGGCGAGAATATCACCACCGAAGGGGTTGATCTGCTCGACCTGCCCACCGGCACGCGCCTGCAACTCGGCGGCGAGGCGATTGTCGAAATTACCGGCCTGCGCAACCCCTGCGCGCAACTCGACGGGATTCAGGCCGGCCTGATGGCGGCGGTGCTCGGTCGCGACGCGCACGGCAACCTGATCCGCAAGGCGGGCATCATGGCAACTGTCGTCGCCGGTGGCCCCGTCCGGCCGGGCGATACGGTCGCTGTCGAACTGCCCCCACTGCCGCACCGCCCACTGGAGGCGGTGTAATACTCTTTCACGCTGATTGTGTCACCATTCGACGCAAGGCCGTCGCGTGTAGGGGCGCATAGCATGCGCCCTCCTGCCGCTTCCCTTCCATGACGGGAACATCGGGAGGGCGCATGCTATGCGCCCCTACAACCACGCCACCAACGACGCCGATTTGGGGCTATGCCGGAATGAGGCTGGGTGCGGCAGTCCGGTGTCCGACTGCCGAGGCGCGGAGATGGGTTTGTCCGGCGACGATCTGCTGAACGACGACCGGCAGCGTGCCGACGCGATCAACGACGATCACATCCGCCCGCAATCCCGGCACGATCATGCCGCGGTCGGAAAGGTCAGCCACGGCGGCGGGATTTGCGCTGATCATCGCGACGGCGTCGGGCAGGGTGGCGATGCCGGTTTCGTGCAGCAAGAGCGCCGCGTGCAGCATCGAGGGCGCGTGATAATCGGCGATCAGGATGTCCACGAGGCCGCGCCGGGCGAGATCGAGTCCGCTCGCGTTACCCGTCAGCGAGCCGCCGCGCACCACATTCGGCGCGCCGACCGAGACGTGCATCCCCAGTTTCCGTGCTCGCTCCGCCGCCTCGATTGCCACCGGGAACTCGGCCATCCGGCAGCCGAGGCGGTGCATCGCCTCCACTTTCTCGGCGCTGTCGTCGTCGTGCGATATCAGCGTGAAGCCGCGCACGCGCGCCTCAGCGGCGAGCCGGTTGTACATCCACTCCACAGTGTGCTCGGTGTCGCGCCGGAACTGGTCGCGTTCGGCGAGCCAGGCAGCCATCCCGGCGTCGCCGGTGTCCATCGTCGCCGGCATGTACGGCTTCACCTGTTCGAGGTACTTCTCGATATTCCGGTATTGTCCCTGCCCCGGCACATGGTCATTGAGGGAGACGATGCGCACCGGAGCATCCTCGATGCAGGCGAGTACGCTATCGAGCGATGCCGGTTGGCGGACATCGCAGCGAAACAGGACGTAGTGATCCAATGAGCCAGCCCCGGACGCGGCGAAGGCGTGGATGTCATGGCTCATCTGCACCGCGCCCTCGACGGTGCGCGCCTTCGCTGCCAGTGTCAGGAACGAGACGGCGTGGAACTGCGTCGTGATGCCCGCGCTCGCGAGCGCCCGGTCATAGGTGAGGAGCGCGAAATCGGGGGGAAAGTTCGCGTTCGGGCGGGGATTGATCGCCCGCTCGTGCCCGTCGTTGTGCAGGCAGATGATCCCCGGCAGCACGAGTTTGCCCGTCACGTCAATTACCATCTCGTCGGCGGTTTCTGAGGCTGGATACGTCGCGTCCGATACCGCCACGATCTGGTGGCCCTCGATGATGACCGTCGCGCCGTCCCGCACCGCGTCGCGCGTGACGACGATGCCGCCCGATAAAATCGTTCGCGTCGTGCCGCGCTGTTCGTCTTCCCGCATTCCTTGTTCCTGCTCCCTATGCCGCGTCGGATGCCCCGGCGCGATATTCCGGCGGCACCGACGACCACGGCCCGACACTGCGCACCGTGCTCCGCTCCATCACCACGACCGAGTCCGCGAACGTTTCGACGACGCCGTAATCGTGGAAGATACCAACAATCGTCGTGCCGCGCATGCGCGCCTCGCGCAGCAGCGTGACGACGCGTTCAAGATTGATTCGATCCAGCGCGCTCGTCGGTTCGTCCAGCAGCAGCACATCGGTTGGGGCGACGAGCGCGCGGGCAATATTGACGCGCTGCTGCTCGCCGCCGGAAAAGAGCGTCGGATAGGCATCGAACAGATCATTCGGCAGTTGCAGGCGGGCGAGCACCGCCGCCGCCTCGGCGAGCGCCGCCGCACGCGACACCCCCCGCTCGATGAGCGGCCGGGCGACGACCTCCACCGCCGTCACGCGCGGCGGCGCTTTGAGGAACTGCGAGACATAGCCGATCGTTTGCTTGCGCAAGGCGAGGATTGTATGGTCATCCGCCGTCGCGAGATCAACGGC
>JALYXG010000300.1 GCA_030947205.1 Chloroflexota bacterium | reverse complement strand
CGCAACTGATCGCGGACGGCTCCCGACGCTTCGGCGCGCAGTGCATCGTCCTCTCGATTGACGCGAAACGCCGCCCGGACGGCGCCTTTTGGGAGGTCGTCACGCATGGCGGGCGGCGGCACACCGGTATGGACGCACTGGAATGGGCGACGCGCGGCGTCGCGCTTGGCGCGGGCGAGATCGTCCTCAACAGCATTGACGCCGACGGCACGCGCGACGGCTATGACCTCGCGATCACCGCGCAAATCGCCGCCGCCGTGGATGTGCCGGTGATCGCCTCCGGCGGTGCGGGCACGCTCCAACACCTCGCGGATGCCTTGACGACGGGCGGTGCGCACGCCGTCCTCGCGGCGGGCATCTTCCACGACGCCGTTTTCACGATCGCGGAAGCAAAGGCGTACCTCGCCGAGCGTGGACTCCCGATGCGCCCCGTCGCCTTGGCCTGACACGATGAAAAGGCGTTCAGGTAGCGATGAGTTCGTTCGTAGGGGCGGTTCGTGAACCGCCCAGCCACGATTGCCACGATCTTTGGCGTTCGTCGGTGCGCTGACACGGGAGAGCGGTACGCGAACCGCCCCTACGGATGGGAAGGTCGCGTATTGGGCTGAAGTCCGCTTCACTGGCATTGCACTATGAACAGGTGGTGGCAGGATCCCGTCGAGGCGCGCCGCGTCGCGCGCTGGTCCTTCCCCGCGATCTGCCTGCTCGGGGCGTACGGCGCGGTTGGGCCGCTCGGCGGGCTGGTCAGTTTCCTGCTGATCTTCGTGATCTTCATCGCCGCATTTTTCGAGGCGCGCGGCTCACTCTTCTTCCTCCAATTCGCGCATCTGCGGCCACCGGGGAGCCATCGCGGCCCGGCGTGGTGGCCGTGGCTGGCGATGGTTTTCGGCAGCATCGCGATGCTCGTCGGCGGCAGTTGGCTCGGCGGCATCGTCGGCGACCGCCTCAACCGCACCGTTGGCCAAGCGATCACCGGTGCGGCGCTTGCGGCAGCGGGCGCGCTCTTTTTCGCGGGCCTTTTCACCCTGCTCGGCTACTGGATAGACAAGGAACTCGGCGACTGGGTGACACGCCAGGGCGAGGCAGAGATGCCTGAGCAGTACCGCGACAAGAAACAGAAACGCAAGGGCCGCTAAGAAACGACGCCGGGGTCGTATTGCGTGCGTAAAGCCGTCACATGCGCACATCTCCCGCGTTATTCTTATTGTTCGTGGTTCAATCGGAAGACAAAGGACTGACAAATGGGATCCCGCTTTCAGGTCGGAGAAACCGTGTGCCTTCGGGCTGATCCATCACGGGTTGGGGCAGTGACGCAGATTATCACTACGGTCTCCGGGCACGCACGGTATCGCGTTTTTCATTCGCCGCAGGAAATTCGCGAATACTACGAGGATCAACTACTAGCCAGCGATCTCCCGCACGCAACTGATGAGATGCTGAAGTCCATTAGTGCCACACCGCCGATGGATACGGATGTATTCCGCGCCCGCCTGACGGCAGCACGGCTATCCAGGCCACAGATAGATACGCTCTATGCTCTGCACGCGGCTCGGATTCAATATATCCCCTTCCAATTTAAACCGCTCCTGCGCTTTCTCCGTGCCGATCAGCCAAGGCTACTCATTGCGGACGAAGTAGGTGTCGGAAAGACGATTGAAGCCGGCCTCATCCTCAAAGAGATGCAGGCGCGTCAGGATATCGAGAATGTCCTCATTGTCTGCCCGAAGGCGCTGGTGCAAAAGTGGCGCACGGAAATGCGTCGTTTTGATGAGGACTTTATTCCGCTAACATCTGAAACACTTCAGTATTGCCTGCGAGAGGCGCATCTGGATGGTGCATGGCCCGCACAGTACTCGCGGGCGATTGTCCATTTGGAGCTCTTGCGCATTGATGAGTATCTGATCGGCAGCAATGGCCCCACCGTCCGCTATGGACTGTTGAATCTCAATCCACCGCCGCGATTCAGCCTCCTGATTGTCGACGAGGCGCATCATCTGCGGAATCCGGGGACACGTTCGCACACGCTCGCCAAATTCCTTTGTGACGTCAGTGAGGCTGTCGTCTTGCTTTCTGCCACTCCGGTTCAGATTGGCTCCCGCAATCTCAATACTCTGCTCACGCTCCTTCGCCCGGACCTTTTCCCCGACGAAGCCGTCTTCGCGGAGATCATCGAGCCGAATCGCTATCTGATGATTGCGATGCGGTGCGTTCGCAATCGAATGCCGCACGAAACGTGGCAAGCGGAGGCCGCCGCCGCAATAGAGGAGGCGGCTGCCACATCATGGGGCGAACACCTCCTCCGACAAGACCCGCGTTTTTTGCAGTGGCGCCAAGCGCTCCGCTCAGACGCCCCATTATCTGACCCGGAGCGTATTCGTTGTTTGCGTGATCTGGAGGAATTACATTCACTTGCGCATATCGTAAATCGGACGCGCCGCCGCGACATCGGACACTTCACCATCCGCGAACCGCACACGGTTTCCGTGCCATTCACCGTGGATCAGCAACGCTTCTACAACGCCCTGATTGATTTTCGCCTCCGCGTGCTGGAGATGAACTACAATCCGCAACTCGCCAAACTCATTATCCACACGCTCGAACGGCAGGCGGCAAGTTGCTTACCCGCCCTGATTCCGCTGCTCGACCGCGTCCTCCAAACAAACCGAATCATGTTGAGCGAACTCACGGACGATCTGGAGGACGAAGATCAGGATGAAACAATCATGCCCTTCCAACTTGGTGATGAAGCGATACAGATTCGCGAGATGGCAAGCCACCTCTCACCCGACGATCCGAAACTCGACAGTCTGCGTGCGATCATCACTGACACGATGACGGGTATCGGCCCGAGGAAGTTGCTGATCTTCTCGTCGTTTCTCCACACACTTGGCTACCTGCGGCAACAGTTGCAGGCGACCGGATATCGCGTCGAGGTGATCACGGGGGCCGTCCCAGACGAGGAACGAGAGCGCTTGCGCAACCGCTTCCGATTACACTACGCCGAAGCCGAAGCGATTGATGTCCTCCTCTCCTCCGAGGTTGGATGTGAAGGACTCGACTACGAATTCTGCGACCGACTGGTGAATTACGACATCCCGTGGAATCCCATGCGCATCGAACAACGGATCGGGCGCATTGATCGGTATGGGCAAGCCAGCGAGAAGGTGCTGATCTTTAATTTCATCACGCCTGGAACAGTCGAGGAGCGCATATTCTTTCGCTGCTTTGAGCGCTTAGATGTTTTCCGAGAAACGATTGGAGACCTCGAAGAAGTGCTTGGCGAAGTCGTGGATCAGCTCACCCGTGTCGCTTTCGAACCGGGACTGACTGCACAGCAAGCGGAAGAGAAGGCGCTTCAAACTGCGGACAACACGATCCGCCGATTGGAAGAGCAGCGACGACTCGAGGAAGAAAGCAGTTCCCTCCTCGGCCTCGATCGGGCATTCGATGACGAAATGGAGACGCTTCTCGCCGAAGGCCGGTTCGTCTCCCCCGATGATTTGCGCCTGATGATCGCAAAGTTCCTTGAAGAGCCGGGACGCGACGGCACGATTATCGCTGATGACCGCCAGCCCGGCATGTACCGCATTCGCCTTAAGAAGGAATCGCGCGCGGCGTTACTTGAAATGGTTCGTCGCCTTGAACGCCACGACCCGGCAACGGTAGCATTCGAGCGGTGGCTGGTCGGGGATGAACCGTTTCTCGCCGTCACATTCGATCAGAAAACCGCGATTGAGCGCCGCACGGCGCCATTCGTGACGCCCGTTTATCCGTTGGCGCGCATTGCCGCCACGTATTGGACCCAGAAGGCGGCTCCGCTTGTCGCGCGGCTGACCGTCGTTGATGACACCGTACCGGCTGGGCAGTACTTGTTTGTGAGCGAACTCTGGGAAACCCTCGCGGTTAAATCAGACCTCCGCCTAATTAATTTTGTCTGCGCACTCGATCACTTCGCGAGCGCACCTGCTGTCGCAGCGGCGCTCACGCGCCTCCTGAGCCGTGCGACTCAACCGACGGGTTCGGCGCAGCCGCAGTCGGCGGCGATTGAGCGGGCATTCGCACAGCTCGATGAAGAAGCGCATCGTCTGCGGATGGCAGAACTCGCCGGGCTGGACGAGACGAACGGTACGCTCATCGGCCGCAAACTCGCCGGTGTCGAGGCATATCATCGGAATCGGCTGGCGCGGGTGCAAACGCAGATTGCGCAGGCGACGAACGAACGCATCATCCGCATGCACGAAGCCGAACGTGTCCGCGTCGAGCGCGATTATCAACGGAAGCGGATAGAAATTGAGTCCCATCGCGATGCCGATATTATTAGCCAGCGCATCGCGGCGGGTATCTTAGAGGTGCGGCATGCCGAGTGATTACGACCAGATCCGTGCGGAGAACCTTCAAGAATACGGTCATGGAACCCGCCATCTCGCGTTTCTTGGCACACTGTATCCTGATCGCACGCATTTTCTCTTCGAGCTCCTGCAGAACGCGGAAGATGCCGGGGCACGAAGCATTCGCTTTCGTCTTTATAATGACCGATTGGAAGTCTACCACAATGGACGGCCCTTTTCCGAGAAGGATGTACGCGGCCTTTGCGGCGTCGGAGAGGGAACGAAAGCCGATGATCTGACGAAGATTGGCAGGTTTGGTGTCGGATTTAAATCCGTGTATGCGTACACCGCGACGCCGGAAATCCATTCTGGTGATGAACACTTCACAATCTCAGACTTCGTTCGACCGTTTCCTACGGCACCGCGAACGCTGGAGAAGGCGTGGACGACCATCTTCATCTTCCCCTTTGATCGGGCTGAGGTCCCGTCAGCACAAGCATTTACCGAAATCTCCAAAGGATTAGCAGCACTAAGTGCGCGCACGCTTCTCTTCCTTCGATCCATTGATGAAGTCGAATGGATTATCGAACGTGGAACACAGGGCTGTTATCTTCGCGATGAAAAGTCGCGCGCTCCGGCCCGGTGCGTTACTATTGTGAGCCAATGTGACAACAAGACTGTTGACGAAGAAACATGGCTCATCTTCACGCGATCAATTTCCCTCTCGAATACGGATCGTGTTGCATCGGTCGAAATTGCCTTTCAGTTGAAAGATGGTGAAAAGGGTGGGCCAGCAGCAATTCGACCCGCCAAAGACTCGCCACTTGTCGCTTTTTTCCCCACTGAAAAGGAGACGCATCTCGGATTCCTTATTCAGGGTCCGTATCGCACGACCCCTGCGCGTGACAATATTCCAAGTAATGATTCATGGAACCAACAACTGGTGGAAGAAACGGCGACCCTTGTTGTTGATGCTCTCACCTATTTAAAGGATATGAGATTGCTGACGGTTAGCGTATTAGAGGCGATGCCAATCCGACTCTCAGATTTCCCTACGGATGGGATGTTCCGCCCAATCTACGATGCCGTCCGTAAGGCGCTACAGGAACAGTCATTGCTTCCGGGTTACGAACGCGATAGTCATTTCGTGAGCGCGAAAGATGCAAAGCTGGCGCGCAGCACCGATTTGATGGGATTATTCTACCCACAGCAACTCGGCCCTCTTTTCGAGCACGGTGATCATCTTTATTGGCTCACTGCCGAAATCTCCGAGAATCGGACGCCGGAGTTATTTCGCTATGTCGTCGGGTTCAGTGGGCGATACACCGGGGATACGGCGGCCATCGAACCGCTTATCAAAGATGTGTTGGTTACCCCAGAGACGGTTGCCCGCAGAATTACCGAACGCTTTCTTTCGAAGCGACGAGACATTTGGATGATGAACCTGTACGGTTTTTTCGGCAAGCAGCCTGGCATTTGGTCTCTTCTAAGAGGAAAATCCTTCGTCCGGTTGGAAGACGGTTCCCATGTCACACCATTTCAACAGAACGGCCAACCGAATGCCTACCTTCCTTCGATGAGCAGTAGCGGTTTCCCCACGCTCAAGCGTGAGATCGCCGCGGATGAATCAGCCTTGAAATTCTTGCGAGACTTCGGTCTGAAAGAACCTTCGATGCTTTCAGAAGTGCTACACAATATTCTCCCCAAATATGCATCAAGTGAGATTGACGTAGAGGGCGACGAAAATCGCGAGGATATACACAAAATGTGTCGGGCCATGCGCGAATCGAATCAAGAAGATCGGGCGCTTCTGATCGAAAAAATGGGGGCAATGCACTTTGTTCTCGCATCCGATGCCATCGGCAATGCGCGGTACGTTAGGCCGGTAGAAGCATACGTTTCGACTCTGGAACTTGAAGAATATTTCGAAGGTAACCCGGATTCCTACTTCCTCGACGAGAAATATGACG
Organism: Chloroflexota bacterium; assembly: GCA_030947205.1. GTDB lineage: Bacteria > Chloroflexota > Chloroflexia > Thermomicrobiales > JALYUS01 > JALYUS01. Next base: position 1,570 of record JALYXG010000300.1, on the reverse strand, counting down.
AAGCTTCTGTTGAGTTCCTTTGTGAACTTGGCGCGAGCAAACACGTACGGATTTTCCGGCAGGAATCGCTATTCGGCGTTACGACGGTCGTTGCCGGGCGTGAGCATCAGCGGTTTCAAAACGGCTTCGATCCCAATTGCATGATTGACGGACTACAATACGCGTTCGATAACAATACGATGTCGAAGGCTGAGTATATCTGGAACCACTTGCTCCTACCCAACATCCACCTAATTCGTGGCGTCGTTGAGTCAGACACACGGCAAACATTCAATAGCTCCAACTACCGTCGTGCTATGCATAAATCAAGGATGGGTGAGTTCGTCACGACCCGTGCATGGCTCCCCGACCAAGAGGGAGTCTTCTACAAATCAGACGAATTATCTCTGGAGAATCTTCCAGACAGCTTCTTGCGAAACGAAGACCTCGCGTCCGCGCTCGCAATGCGCTCACCCGAATCGAAACTTGCCGCCGACGAACGTGCAGAAGTAGAAGCCGCTGCTCAAAAATTGGGTGTAAGCATCGAGGATACCGAGTGGATCCGTCATAACCAAGACGAGTTTCAGCTATTTAAAGAAGACCTCGAACGCAAGCGCCAGCGGGAGCAAACTCATAGCGCATCACAGGGCGACGCGATTGGGCATTCGCTGACGGGATTTGTCGAGAGTCTCCAATCGGCGTTTGATAAACCAAACAGATATTCCGCTCGTGATACCCAGGTTTCACCTGGAAACGTACGCAACCCAGCGCTACGCCGGGAGCGAACGCATGAGGAAATTGAGCAGGCATTGCTCGAAGAACCGGCTCGTGCGCAACGATTTAAACGGGTGGACTCACAGGTCTGGGAAGCCAAAGACAACACCGTTCGTGCGTTTCTTCGGGAGCAATACGCGGGACATTGCCAAATCTGCGATAAAACGTTCCTGAAACGCGATGGCGAACCGTACTTCGAGGGTCTGTATCTCGTTTCCCAAACCCACGCACGATGGGTCAATCGCTCAGGGAATGTGCTGAGCGTCTGCGCCAACTGCTGCGCGAAATTCCAACACGGTGCAGTAGAAGTGGATAGCATCATCGAGCAGATCCAAGCGATTCGTTTACTTCGGGAGGGCGGGGAAGGGAAATCGTCGTTGCGCATCCGTCTTTGCGATAAAGACGTTCTGATCCAGTTCACGGAGGCGCACATACTCGACCTTCAGGAGATCGTCAGATTGTCCAGCAACGACGCTTGAACATCAAAGAGACATACATGTATTGGGCGACTGGGTGACGCGCGAGGGCCGCTGATGGTTGGGCGACGACCCGGTCGGGTCGTCGCTCGTTTCGTCTGTGCCGAGTCCGGAAGTAGCGGCTACGGGAAAATCTCCGTGGTGCAGTCGCCGCTCGGCAGGTGGATTTCATGGCCCCGCGCGGTGCCGAAGCCCACGTAGAAGTTCTCGTCGAGCGTCATTCCGCCGTTGGGGTCGCAGTCAATCTTGAGCATCCACGACTCCATGTTCGGGTAGAACTGGTTGTCCCACGTCGAGTAGAGCGAGTTCGTCACGTACAACCGCCGCCCGTCCATGCTCAA
>JALYXG010000295.1 GCA_030947205.1 Chloroflexota bacterium | reverse complement strand
CCGCCCTCGTACAGGAAGTGGTCGTAGACCCACAGGGAATCGAAGGCGCTCGCGTCGGTGGCCCGCGCGACGCGCTCGACACTGTCCCACGGATTGCCGGTCGGGCCATTCAGGTATGGGTTAATCTGCAAGCCGAACTGCATCGCCGTTCCCCTCCCATCGCCGCATCATCGGCGGCGTTTGCGGTCCCGCGCCGCTAACCACATACCCGCTCCGCTCTCCACCGGCGCGATTGTACCGCGAATTTCTGTGCAAGCGACGGTCATTGCATGCCGGTGGCTGCCTCCATCTCCGTCAATAATGCGCCGCGCGCAGCGATCTTCTCGTCGGTAGCGCGTCTGCATCTTCGTGGGGTTACGTGCGTCGTTCGTTGATCGTTGATCGTCATCGCATCGTTCGGGGCGCATTCTCCTTCAATGAGGGAAGGCGATTTGTTGCCATCACTCGCGCTGAAGGCCTCGTAATGAGTGACGGTCAGGTCTTTACTGATGAGATACGCGTCGTCTTCGGGGTAGAAGACGGCGGTTTCGATCTCGTCGCCCGCGAAGGCGCGGATCGCATCGAGCGAATCCCAGAGGATGATCGTCACGAATTCCGCGCGGTCGCCGACGATGCGCCGGAGGATCTGCATGCCACGGTTGCCGGGGATCATCGGCGTTTCCGCAACGCTTGTTCGGTGTAGGTAGTCGAGATAGGCGTCGGCGTGCGCGGCGGTCGTTTCGCCGCGCCAGATGCGCGCGATCATCGGGGGATTCCCCGTGTGCCGCGCACCGCACACCAGCGTTGGATGTTGCGGATGTGTTCGGGGTAATGCTCGTAGGTATCCCCGGCGATGATGGCCATCATCGGCTTACCGTTTGCCCACGGGAAGCGATGCGGATCGAAGAGTGCGTCGTCCGGCAATTCCTCGACCGCGCGGACGAAGGCGGCGTGCGTGCACTCCATGTCGGCGAGCACAGCGTCCAGCTCGCGCTGCTGGCTCGCCGCGAAGACTTCGGCGTTCAATGCCTCGATCTTCTCTGCACTGTCCGCTCCCGGTCGGTGCGGTGGGTCTTCTCCGGTGAGGGCGGCGTGGAGGATGGCGAGGACGCGTGCCTCCCAGAAGGTGACGTGCGCTACCTCGTCCTTGATGGACCAGCCGCCGTGTAGATCGGGCAGCGTCAGCTCGCGCGGCGGCGAGGCGTTGATCGTCGCGGCCCAGGCGGCGTAGCCATCCGCGATCCGGTAGAGGAGGTCCGACTTCATCGTCGGCGGCGTCACATGCCGGTCGCGCCACCGCTCGATCTGTTCGATATGCTCGGGGTAGTGGCCGAGGATCGCCCCGTCCGCCGACTCCAGGAGCGCGCCGCCGTGCGCACCCGCCGCGAAGAAGATCGTCTCCGGCAGTACCTCAATTGCGTCCAGAACCGCCTGCTGCGTGCGCCAAAGATCGGCCAACACGTCGTCCGGCACGCGGCGGCGGTTCGCATCGAAGGCGCGGCGGTTCCAGGTGTCGTCGTCAATCGCCGTGTCGCTCGGCGACTGGCTCGTCGCGGCGCCATGCAGGCGCGCGAGCAGGTTCCGGTGCCAGAAGGTCAGGTGGGCAATTTCGTCCTTGACCGACCACGCACCGTTGACACCCGGCACATCCATCTGCGCCGGGAGGATCGGCGCGGTCGCCTCGTCCAACGCCGCGTACATCGCGCGTACCCGTTCCACGAGTTCCGCTTTGGTCGTCGGGTCTGCCATCGTTGCACTCCTTTTCCACGTCGGTAGCGTAGGCTTCAGCCTGCGATCTCTCCCAGCAGTGGAGAATTTCGGCTGTGATGGGGACGCAGGCTGAAAGCCTATGCCCCCGAGATTGATTACGCGTACTTGCGGTCCGGTCGTACAGCGCCGACCGCTTCCAGTCGCTCGCCGAGGCGGACGAGCAGGCCGCCGATCGAGAGGATCACCGGGCGCATGCGTGGTGTTCCGCTCTCCGCCTCGGCGAGTACCGCGTCGCGTGCCGCCTCAGCCAGCCGGTCGGCGACCCAGAGCCGTCCCGTCGCTTCGGGGCCGCCGTACTGCATCGCCTCCGTGTAGTGCTGCTGAACCTCTTTGTAGGACATTCCGCTCATACCAGACCCTGCTTTCTCCGGGCGCTCGGCCCGCTACGTCGGATGGAATCGGTTGGTGTCGGCGCTCCTCTCCGGGCGGAAAACCCGCCACTCGCTGCTAACTAGCTATTCGATTTGACTGGTTACATCGTAGCAGATGATGGGTAACTTGTCAACCACCATTTAGGGGTTATAATGATGCGTAGGAGGGTTTTTTCGATGGAAACGACACACAACTTCGAATTCGATGCCGGGCGACTCTGCCTCGATTTCGCCAACACGCTCGGCGACCGCCCAGTGGCGCAGCCGCGCGAGGAGGAGTTGCATACCTACGCCGATCTGGTCGCGTGGAGCGAGGCGGCGGGTATCATCGCGGGGGAAGATGCGGCGCCGTTGCTCCAGGAGGCGCAACGGCGGTCGGCGGACGCGGACGCGACCTTCGCGCGGGCGATTGCCCTGCGAGAGGCGATGTATCGCGTCTTTTCCGCTATCGCGGCGGATACCGCGCCCCCGGAGAAAGATTTCGCAACAGTCAACGCGACCATTGCCGAGGCGATGGCGCACGCACACCTCGTCCCGACGGATGGGCACTTCCATTGGCAGTGGGAGCGCGATGCCGGGCTTGGCGACATGCTCCGTCCCGTCGCGTGGTCCGCCGCCGAACTGTTGACCGCCGAGGAGTTGCATCGCGTCCACGAGTGCGCGGGGCATGATTGCGGCTGGCTGTTTCTGGACATGAGCAAGAATGGCAGCCGTCGCTGGTGCAGCATGGGGACGTGCGGCAACCGCGCGAAGGCCCGCCGCCACCGGGAGCGGCAGCAGGCGGTGTCGCCCTAACCCCCAACCCCTTCCCCACCGGGG
>JALYXG010000283.1 GCA_030947205.1 Chloroflexota bacterium | reverse complement strand
CGCAGAGGCCGCAGAGAACACAGAGAGGAATCTTGTAGGTAAAGAGTTATCGATCGTATCTCTTATCTCCGCGCGCTCTGCGTCCTCTGCGTCCTCTGCGCTCATCCCCTCACGGTGCGATGGGATGGGCGGCGCCAGGGCGGTGTTGGAGAAAAGTGTTGTACTGATCCTGGGCTTGCTGGAGGACCCAGAGGGCGGGGAGAACGGATTCGGCGCTGATCGCCGGTTCGCTGCCGTCACGAACGGCGGCAAGGAAGTCGTGGTCCTGCGCGGCGACGCCGTTCACCGTGTCTGGCCCCTGTCCCGGCAAAACGAGTGATTCTTCTCGCCCGATCAGCAGGTAGTCGCACAGGCTGACATGCGAATTGTACGACATATTGACCGAGACGAGTTGATCCAGCGGCGTGCGAACGAGCAGGGTGAGATCGAGGAACGAGGACATCTTCTGATCCGGCAGGGCGATCTGTGACGTGACCGACAAGCCCGCAACATCGGTGACGCCGAGCAGCCAGAGGCAGAGGTCGGTCGCGTGGTTGCCGTGGTGCCAGAGGAGATTGTCCGTCCACGAGCGCGCCTTGCCGGTCAGATCGCGGTTCTCACGCCGGAAGAAGACGTACCGGCTGACGATGTTGTGCAGCGTCAGTTCGCCACGGGCGATCCGACGCTTCGCCTCCTGCATCGGGCTGCGGTAGCGGTGCGTGTGACAGACCATTAGTGTCTTACCCCGCTCCCGCGCGAGGCCGGCGAGCAAGCGACCCTCGGTGTAAGTCATCGCCAGCGGGATTTCGACGAGCACATGCTTGTCCGCCATCAATGCCTGCTCGGCTTGCGCGGCGTGCGCCTCGCTCGGCGAACAGATCGCGACGAGGTCAATCTCCGACCGCGCCAGCGCCTCCGCGAGGTTGGTCGTCGAGTGCGCATACCCCTGCTCGCTCGCAAAGGCCGCGCCCCGCTCCGGCAGTCGCCCGACAACGGTGTCGAGCGTCACACCCTCATCCCGGAATGCCCGCGTGTGCGCCTTCGCAATCGTCCCATAGCCGACCATGCAGAGATTCATGCCTACCCCCAGCCCCTTCCTCGAAAGGAAGAGGAGCGAGACGAACTTCAACAATGGCGTCAGTGTACGACACACAGATACACGCCGCATCGGGCTGGCATCCGACAGATGATGCATCGAAACCCATACATTTGGGCGGTTGCCCCCGCTCCGGTCTATCCCGTATTCTTGAGAGGTGCGCGCGGTTGTCCGCAGCGGTGCGGTGTAACCGTTTCGTGCGAAAAGGAGGAATCATGAGCAGCCCCAACGACTTCAATCAGCAGGTGATCGCGGAGTTTCGCGCCAACGAAGGCAAGGTCGGCGGCCCGTTCGCCGGTAGCCCGATGGTCCTGCTGACGACGACCGGCGCCAAGAGCGGCAAAGAACGCACCAGCCCGCTGGTGTACACCACCGATGGCGACCGCATCATCATCATCGCCTCCAAGGCCGGCGCGCCGACCAGCCCCGATTGGTACTACAACCTTGTTGCGAACCCGACGGTGACGGTCGAGATCGGCACCGAGCGTTTTCAGGCACGGGCGACCGTTGCCGAGGGCGCGGAGCGCGACCGTTTGTTCGATCAGCAGGCGACGCAGATGCCCGGCTTCGCCGAGTATCAGAAGAAGACGACGCGCCAGATCCCGGTCGTCGTTCTGGAACGGGCGGGCTAGGCCCCTCCCCCGGCCCCTCTCCCGCTGCGGCGGGAGAGGGGCGCCTTTTCGTGAGGCTTCGGACAATACTATCGAGAAATACGGGAATACTACGAACGCTGCGGTGAGTTCCCCTCTCCCGCGCACGGGGAGGGGGGGCAATGGACGAATCTGCGAAAAAGCAAGTACTTCGGCTCTTCTCCTACGGGTTGTACGCGGTGACGGCGCGGGAGGGCGCGCAGGTGGCGGCAATGACGGTCAATTGGGCGACGCAAATTTCGTTCGCGCCGCCCATGATTGCCGTCAGCATGGAGCGGGAAAGCGGCACGCGCGAAATTGTCATGCGGACAGGCGTCTTCGCACTCTGCGTCTTCGCGGCGGATCAGCGAGAACTGGCGGGCCTGCTCGGCCGGCACAGCACGAAAGTGCCCGATAAGTTCGCGTCGGTGGCGTGGGAACCGGGCAGCGCGACGGGCTGCCCGCTGATCGCCGGCACCCTCGGCGCGCTCGAATGCCGCGTCGCGGGCACATTGGATGCCGGTGACTCTGTCCTCGTCCTCGCCGAAATCCTCGACGCGCACACCCTCCGCGATGGCGACCCGCTCACCATGCAAGCAGCGGGCTTCAAGCACGCGGGATAGGTTCGGGGTTCGGGGTAGAAGTGGGAAGCGGGTCGCCTCGAACCTCGAACCTCTCCTCACTTACTGAGTCGCGGATCCAGCGCATCGCGGAGGGCGTAGCCGACGACGATCAGCGACAGGACGGTGATCGAGATGAAGATGCCGGGGATGAAGACGAGGCCCTTCGATTTGTAGATGTAGTTCGTCGCGTTCGTCAGCATATTGCCCCAGGAGGGCGTCGGCGGCTGGATGCCGAGGCCGAGGAACGAGAGGGCCGCCTCCGTGAGAATGTAGGCGGGGATCGCCCCCGTCGCGAAGACGATGATTAGGTGCGTCACATTCGGGATGATGTGCCGGAAGATAATCATCCGGTCCGTCGCACCGATCACGCGGGCCGCCTCGACGTACTCGCGTCGCTTGACCGAAAGAATTTCCGACCGCACGATGCGCGCCAGCCCGTACCATCCCGTCGCCGCGATAATCAAGACCAGTTGCA
>JALYXG010000280.1 GCA_030947205.1 Chloroflexota bacterium | reverse complement strand
TATTGCCCCTACCGTCGCCGCACCGCCGACTGCAGTGCCGACCGTGCAAGCCCCCTCCGTCGCGCCCACCGTACCGGCGGCAAGCCCGACACCGCTCGCGACGCCGACCGCGACCCCGCGCCCCGCGCCGACCGCAACCGCAGTCACGGCGACTGAGCCGCCGCCATCGCCAACGGCACCCGCCCCCGCGCCGCCGCGGCCGGTCGTTACCGGAGGAGCAGACACTCCGGCGCAAGCCGTTGAGCAATTCTATCAGGCGGTCTCGCAGCATCAGTTCGATACGGCGGCTCAGTTTTGGAGCGCGCGGATGAAGGCGCAATACAACACGCAGGAGAATATTAACGGTCACTTCGCTCCGACGCAGCGGATTGACTACACCATCGGGAACGTCGTGACTACGGGCGATGGCCGGGCGACGGTTGCTGTCCAATTGACCGATGTCCGGGCCAGTGGTTCGCTCCGGTACATCGGATCCTGGCAGGTCGTCCGAGGGCCATCGGGGTGGCTTCTGGATCAGCCGAACTTGCAGCCCGCATAGACCGCGACCGCCAAAGCGCAGCCGACTGTGCAAGCGCTCGATTCACTTCTCCGCATCGGGTTGATTGAGTTGTGTATCGGCCGAACCCTCGGCTGTTTCAATAATGCGCCTGATCGGCGTGGGAACGCGCATTTGCACCCGGACGCCACGTTGGGCGATGCGGCTGCCGCCGTCCTTTGAGGGGAGGACAAACCGGTTGATGAGGGCCAGCAGATCGGTCACGAGCGCCGGGAATACGCCGTGCAATCGAGCGGCAATGCTCGCTGGGACGGAAAGGATACGCTCAGCGTCACCGCGCCGGGTTGCCGCGACGATCTCCCGCGCCGCCTGCGCGGTATCAAGGGCGGCGAATGGGAGCGTATCGCCGAGGCTGAACCAAGTATATTCGGCTTCCCGGTCGCCCGTGAACTCGGCATTGCGGTGGCCACCGGTGCGTAACAAGCCGGGTGCGATGGTCGTGACCTGGACGCCATCCGACGCCAGTTCCGCCCGTAAGCCCTCGGAAAATCCGGTCGCCGCGAACTTCGCCGCGCCGTACGGCAGGAGGTGCGGCATACTGATTTTGCCGCCGACCGAGGTGATGTTGACGATGTGCCCGCTCCGCCGCTCCCGCATCTGCGGCAGGACGGCGAGTGTCGCGTAGAGTGTACCCCAGAAGATGACGCCCATCGCCTTCTCGAAGTCCTCGACAGTCATCGTCTCGACTGGTCCGGCCTGAATGATGCCGGCATTGTTGACGAGGATGTCTATCCGGTCGAAATGATCCGTCACGGCCTGAATCGTGCGTTCCATATGGTCACGAATGGCGACATCGCAATGGATGGCGAAAACTTCCGTACCTTCAGCCTGAAGGCTGTCCGCCGCCCGTTGCAGCTCGCTTTCGTCGCGCGCGCAGATCGCGACGCGGCACCCGGCACGGGCGAATTCGCGGGCGATTTGCAAGCCAAGCCCCCGCGAACCGCCTGTGACGAGCGCGACCTTGCCGGTGAAGTCCTCCATTCGCCGCCGGAGCAACGCCCGACCGACCACGCCGATGCCGATGCCTCCTGCGGCAATCATCGGTAGCAGCATACTCAACCGTGGGTGATCCTCCGGCATGGCATTGCTCCTCGTCTCGCTACGGCGTCAGGACAACCTTGATGCATTCGTCCTGCTTGTCGCGGAAAATCTTATAGCCGTGGGGCGCTTCGTCCAGCGGCAGGCGATGGGTGATGACGAAACTCGGGTCAATCTCGCCCTGCTGCACACGGTCGAGCAGCGGACGGAGGTACCGCTGCACATGCGTTTGTCCCATCTTGAAGGTGAGACCCTTGCCGAAGGCGGCCCCGAAGGGCACTTTGTCGAGGAGACCGCCATAAACGCCGGGAACAGAGACTGTGCCGCTTTTCCGACACGACTGGATCGCCTCGCGCAGCACATGCGGGCGGTCCGTGCCGAGCCGGACAACCTGCTTCGCCTTATCCGCGACCGCGTCAATGCTCGTCCCGTGCGATTCCATACCGACGGCATCAATGCAGGCGTCCGGGCCACGGCCGCCGGTCATCTCCTTGAGCGTGTCAATGACGTCGCTTTCTTCGTAGTTGATGATCTCCGCGCCCGCTTTATCCCGCGCCATCGCCAGTCGCTCCGGGACCCGATCAATGGCGATCACCCGCTCCGCGCCGAGCATGTATGCGCTCTTGATCGCGAACTGCCCAACTGGCCCGCAACCCCAGACGGCGATGACATCGCCCGGTTTGATGTCGCAGTTTTCCGCCGCCATGTAGCCGGTCGGAAAGATGTCGGAAAGGAAGAGCGCTTGATCGTCCGGCACCGCGTCGGGCACCTTGATCGGCCCAACATCGGCGAACGGCACACGGGCGTATTCTGCCTGGCCACCCGCGTAGCCGCCGAACATATGCGAGTATCCGTAGAGTGCGGCGGGGGAGAAGCCGTATGCTTTCTCCGCCATCCACGCATTCGGGTTGGAGTTGTCGCAGGCGGAAAAAAGCTGGTGCTCGCAAAAGAAGCAGTGACCGCAGGCAATCGTGAACGGGACGACGACGCGGTCGCCCTTTTTGAGGTTCTTCACCTCCTTGCCGGTCTCGACAATCTCGCCCATGAACTCGTGGCCAAGGATGTCGCCCGGCTTGAGTGTGGGAATGTAGCCGTCGTACAGATGAAGGTCGGAGCCGCAGATCGCCGTCGCCGTGATTTTCACGATCGCGTCGCGCGGGTTGAGGATTTGGGGATCGGGGACGCGTTCGACGCGGACATCGTGGGTCTTGTTCCAAACGAGCGCTTTCATAATCCCTACGCCCTTCCGGTGGGTTGGCCGTCGGTCGTCGGCACTTCGCCGGCCTCCATAACTGCTTTGAAGTGGCGCAGCGCGTCCTGCACCTGCTGGGTCGGCTCCTCGCCGAACATCTTGGCGACGAGCATGCCCGCCTTACCGGCCGGCGGATCGTATTCGAGATTGACGGTCACTTCGGCGCCTCGTCCGCCCGGTGCGCTTCGGAAGCGGACGGAACCGGCATTTGCGATCTGGGCATTGGTGGACTTCCAGGCGATCACCTCGTTGGCGATATCGCTGATGATTACCGCATCCCACTCGACCGATTTCTTCGCCGGGCCTTTCGCCTTCCAATGGGAGTGTGTGTCGTCCTGCACCTGCACGGATTCCAGATGATCCATGAAGCGCGGCAGGTTCTCGAAGTTCCGCCAGAAACGATACAGTTCCTCGGCGGACTTGTTGATTGTCACCGTCTTCTCGACGCGCACACCCTGCTTGTGCCCGACACTCGCGGCGGGGCTGGTATCGCTGTCGTCAGCCGCGCCCTTCCGCCCCTTCACCGCGCGGGCGATCAATGCACCTCCGGCGACCGCAGCGACCGTGCCGCCCGCGATCGTTGCCCAGCGCTGGACTGGTTTGGCGTCTGTGTTCACATTTACTTCCGCTGGTTGTTCGACGTCAGTCGCGGCGTTATCCATGGCGCTATCTGTCGTTGTGGTCATTGTCTCACTCCTTACGTCGTCCGTTGTCATACGAGCAGGTCACGTCCGTGTGTTGGGTGTCTGCAATGCTCATGCCGGGAAGCACACGCGTATATATTGATTGCATAAGGAAAGTGACATGACCTGTTGCTCTCGACAGCGTTGCCGTATGAGATACCAAAAACACAAATACCATGCGCGAGGACGTTCCGCGAATGGTATCTGCACAGCGATGCATCGAATTGAACGGAAGGTTTTAGTCCTGCTTTTTGAAATTGAGCGCGGCGGAGTTGATGCAGAATCGCTGCCCGGTCGTATCGCGTGGCCCGTCATCGAAGACATGCCCGAGATGCCCGCCGCAGGTGGCGCACAAAACCTCGGTGCGTCGCATACCGAAGGTGGTGTCTTCATGGAACTCGACGTTCCCCGCGACGGAGCGGTCGAAACTCGGCCAGCCGCAATCGCTGTCGAACTTCGTCTCCGACGAGAAAACGGGCGTGCCGCACGCCGCGCACGTATACATGCCGCTGTCGTGATTGAGGTAGAACTGGCCGGTGAAGGGCCGCTCTGTCCCCTTCTGGCGCAGCACATGATATTGCTCGGGAGTGAGTTTCTCGCGCCAGTATTCGTCTGGTTTATTGTTCATGTTCTCTTCCATAGCAGACAGTATAGCACAAACGCAGCGAGCGGGGTGCGGTACAATCGCATCCCGGCTGTGGTGCCGGGCGAAAACGAAGGGAGCAGCAAGCCGTGGCTGGAGACATGATTCTGACGAATGGACACCTCGTTACCTCCGACCCTGCGATGCCTGTCGCGGAGGCGGTCGCGATCCGTAACGGTATTATCACCGCCGTCGGCTCGAACGACGAAGCACTGGCCGAGCGTCGCGCCGGTACCGAGGTGATTGATCTGCGCGGTCGCACCGCGACTGCCGCATTCAACGACGCGCACTGCCATCCGATGCATGTTGGTTTCGCGGCGGCGGCGGTCAACGCGCGACCGGAGGCAACAAGTAGCATCGCCCAACTGGTCGCCAAAATTCGCGAGCGCGCGGAGTCACAGCCGCCGGAGCGATGGATTCGCGCCCGTGGTTACGACGACGCGCGCTTCGCCGAGCAGCGCCATCCGAATCGTGCCGATCTCGACCTCGCCGCGCCCGCGCACCCGGTGATGGTCGTGCGGGCGTGCGGGCATGTCGCTGTCGCCAATACGAAGGCGCTGCAACTCGCGGGCGTTTCCGCGACGACCCAGGACCCCGAGGGCGGCGTGATTGATCGCGACGAGCACGGCGAGCCGACGGGCATTCTGCGCGAGTCGGCGATGCGTTTCGTGTACAACGTTATCCAGCAGCCCTCCATCGAGGAGATTGCGGACGCGCTCGACCGCGCCGCCGTGCTCTACCACGCGGTCGGCGTGACGAGCGTGGGCGAGGCGGGTATTCACCGCCCGGAAGAGATGGCCGCATATCAGGCGATCCACGACCGGGGCGCGGGCGGCTTGCGCACCTACCTGATGATGATGGTAGACGAGATGCTGGACGGTCTGGAGCAGACGGGCATCCGCACCGGCTTCGGGGATGCACGGCTCCGCATTGGCCCCGCCAAACTGTTCATTGACGGCTCAATTGGCGGCCGGACGGCACGAATGCACCACCCGTACGTTGGGGAGGCGGAGAATGTCGGCCTCTGGATGCAGACGCCCAATGCTTTCAAGGCGAAGTTCAAGCGCGCACACGACCTCGGCTGGCAATGCTGCGCGCACGCGATTGGCGACGCGGCGATTGATTTGCTCCTCGATTGCTACGAGGAGGCGATGACCGCCAATCCGCGACCGGACACGCGCCATCGCATCGAGCATTGCGAGTTCATCACCGACCTCGCCGTCTTCGACCGGATCAAGCGGCTCGGCTGCGTGCCGATCCCCGGCACGACCTTTCTGCGCGACTTCCGGCCCGTCTACGTCCAGAACCTCGGCAACGACCGGCTACGGTATGCGAACGCGATGCGTACCTTCATTGACCGGGGCATTGTCGCGGCGGCTTCCTCGGACGCGCCCGTCGTCACCGTCAGCCCGCTTGCCGGGATCGAGACGATGATGACGCGCGCGGACTTCGCGGGCGGTGTCGCCTTTCCCGAAGAGGGGATTACCTTCGCGGAAGCGGTCTGGGCCTACACCTGGGCGGGCGCGTACGCCTCATTCGAGGAAAACAGCAAAGGCAGCCTCACACCCGGCAAACTTGGCGACGTCACCGTCCTGAGCGCCGACGCCCGTACCGTGGATCCGGACGACATCGCTGAACTGGCTGTGGACTACACGATCATGGACGGCGAGATCGTTTACCGCGCGTGATCGAATGCGGATGAACCGCCTTGGACCTTCTCCCGAGCGCTTTGCTCTCATCCGTAACCCGGCATTATGACGCGATTCGGCGACTTTACCGTGACGCCAGACGGCGATCCCGCACGAGGATGGGTTGGTCGGAGAGTGCATCGGGGCTGTTGAGGGCAGCTTGTATTGCCGGAAGTTGGCGGAGCAATAGCGGCGGGTCGCCAAGGACCGTCGGCGAGCAGATGAAGACAGCATCGCGTGCGGCGATCAGGAGAACGGCTGGGCTGCCGAGGCGGGTGGTGATGGCGCGCTGCACGTCGGGCAAGAGCGTCCGGCTTGCCGCGTGCCGATCCGCCGGCAGGAGTCGCAGTACGTTGTGATCATCGGGGAGTGGCCGGAATGACGGCGGCGAACTGCTCCCGGCGAGATTCGCTAGCGCGCGGCGGAGCAGCGTTTCGCGGTCAACGCCCCAGGCCGGTGACGTGACAAATGTCGCGTTCCCGGTCACCGGCGCCGCGAAGGTGCAGGCGATTACGAGGTCGCCGATCGCGCCGCACGTCACGGCTTCCGCGCTATCGTCCGCGCGCAGCAGCCAGGGCATGACTGTGTCGCGCGCGCCATCCCAGGTCGGCGGATCGCCGAGGCGCGCGAGCGAATCGGCGATGGCGCGCACCGTCGTGTCGAGCAGGTGCGTATCGCCCGCGTACGCCCGTTGATAGGCATCGTAGGAGGCGGTCGCGTCCAGATGCAACGGCCCGTATCCGTCGCACGACAGGCTGATCTGCAACGGCGCCGCGATGCAAATGTCCGTGATGCCCGGTAATCGGCGCAGTCGGTCGGTCAGTTGAGTCGTCCATTCGCGCGGTGTCCAGCGCGTCCTGAAGATCGTCATGCTCGTGTCGCTCGCATCGCTATGCCCCGAATTGCTGCTGCTGGCCAGGTTTGAGTGGGTAGCACATCACGCCCGATACGCTGCCCTGGACCTGCCGCTTGAACGCCTCGCCGTCCTGCGTGATCGGCGGGAAGGTGTTGTAATGCATTGGGATGACCGATTTGGGTTGGACGAAGCGCACCGCGCGGATCGCGTCGTCCGGCCCCATCGTGAAGTGGTCGCCGATACAGACGCACATCAGATCAATGCCCGCCTCGCCGATCAGTTCCATATCCCGAAAGAGCGCGGTGTCGCCGGTGTGGTAGATCGTCATGCCGCCGAAGCGTATTATCAGCCCCGCCGGGACGCCCGCCGCGACAAAGGTATCCGGCCCGGTTTGATACGAGGAGGTATGCCATGCGGGGGTGAATTTGACGCTGCCGCCATCGAATGCCACCGTGCCGCCGTGGTTGCTTGGGATCGTCGTCACCCCCTGCGCGCCGAGCCATTCGCCGAGTTCAAATGTCGTGATGATCGTCGCACCCGTCCGTTTGGCGATTTCCCGCGCGTCGTCAATGCCGTGGTCGTTGTGCGCGTGGGAGAGCAGAATCGTATCGGCACGGAGGTCGTCGGCCTTCACGGTCGCAAGTGGGTTGCCCGTCACCCACGGATCAATGAGGACGGTCTTGCCGTCCACTTCGAGCGCGAACCCTGCGTGGCCGAGATAGGTGAGCAGCATTGTCGTTCCTCCTAACATATCCCTTCGCGCGGTTACCCGTACCCGTAGTGTACCGCGTCCGTGGTCACGCGCCACGTCGTGGGATGCCCGTAGCGGCAAGAACGACCACGACGTATACTGCCGCCAGCGATCATAGGCTCGTGCTATGGAGGTGCGGTGTGGAACTGCGTCACCTCGCGTATTTCGTGGCTGTGGCGGACTATCAGCATTTCACGCGCGCCGCCGAGTCACTGCACATCGCGCAGCCGTCGCTCAGTCAGCAGATCCGCAAACTGGAAGACGAGATCGGCAATACGCTCTTCGAGCGGACGCGCGGGCAGGTGACGCTCACGGAGGCCGGGCAGCATCTCCTGCCGCACGCCCGTGCGCTGCTTGCCCGCTCCGCCGAGGCTGAGCGCGAGTTGGCCGAACTGGCGAACCTCGAACGCGGCCGCCTCCGACTCGGCGCGCTGCCTGCCCTCAGCGCCTCGATGCTGCCGCCGCTGCTCGTCGCGTACCATGCGCGTCACGCCGGGATCGCGCTAGAACTCCAGGAAGCGCCGACGATCACACTCCTGCGGCAACTCGAACACCGCGAGGTGGATTTGGCGCTCACCGCGTTGCCGACGACGCACGGCTATCTCGGCTCGCTTCCGCTCGGGCGCGAACTGCTTTCGTTCGCGGTCGCCCCCGATCACCGTTTAGCGCATCGCGACTCCGTCAACCCCGCTGAACTGCGCGACGAGCCGTTTATCCTGTGGAGTGAGGGGTCGGCGGTGCGGGA
>JALYXG010000262.1 GCA_030947205.1 Chloroflexota bacterium | reverse complement strand
CGCAAGGCGCTCGCGGACTACGACCGCGTCTTCCTGATCGGTGGGCGCGCTTTCATGACCTATCCATACGCGCCCGGTTCGCCCCTGCCGGAGACGGTCGAACTGCTCCACCTCGCCCCCGATGCGCACGATCTCGGTCGCACGTACGGCGTGCGCCTCGGCATCGTCGGCGACCCGCGCGCCACGCTGGAGGCATTGTTGCCCCTGTTGCAAAGCAAAGTGACCGCAAACGTCGCGGTGGAGATCATCGCGAAACGGCACGTCCTCCAGGAAAAGTCACGCGAGACATACGAGACGGCAGCGCTCGATCGCTATGACAAGGTGCCGATGCCGCCGATTGTCGCCGCGCACGCCCTGCTTCGCGCCCTGCCGCCCGAATCCATCGTCGTGGACGAAGGCCCGGCGACGAATACGCATGTGCGGGCCTTCCATCAGGTGACGCGGCCGGATCGCTACTTCTTTGTGCGCGGCGGCGGCCTCGGCTGGGGAATGCCCGCCGCGCTCGGCGTTTCGCTCGGCTTCGGGCGCGAGCCAGTCTTGTGCATCGTCGGGGATGGCGCGGCGATGTACTCCCCGCAGGCGCTCTGGTCCGCCGCACACGAGCAGTTGCCCGTCGTATTCGCGGTCGTCAACAACCGCGAATACAACATTCTCAAGAACTACATGCGCGGCATGGAGGGATACAACGCGACGATGGGAAAGTTCATCGGCATGGACCTCGCCGACCCGCCGGTGGATTACTGCGCCCTCGCCCGCTCGATGGGCGTCGCCGCCACCCTCGTCGAGCGAGCGGGCGATGTCGGCGACGCCGTGCGCGCGGCGTGGCAATCCGGCAAACCCCACCTCCTCGAACTGCCGATGGCCGCCACCGAGCGCGGCTGACGGTAGCGCAGGCTTTCCAGCCTGCGTCCCTGCCTTTTCGTTGCGGGAGAACCCAGGCTGAAAATTGGCCCAGAGGGCACCCCGGCTACCGGGTCAGGGACGCAGGCTGGAAAGCCCGCGCTACCATCGTGATGCGCCTCCAAGGATTGCTCAGTGTTCGGGCATGGCATGGCCGGTGTGATCGTGCGGCATCGCGCTATGGTCGTGCTCCATGTCGTCCATCGGCTTGCTCATCATCCGCAGCATCGCCGGGCCACCCGTGCGCAGGAAGCGGACGACGAGCACGAGCGCGATCACGAGAAAGGCGATATTGAGCCAGCTCGTATAGTTCCATTGGATGCCCTCGGTAATCTTGCCGACCGTGCGATCCGTCGGGATGATGCCGAGCACCCCGAAGGCGATCTCGATGATGTAGCCCGCCGCCGCCATCGTCACGTAGAAGGTGCCGAGGATGTACCCCATCACCTTCCAGCCGTAATACTTGCGGTAGATGTCCAGCACCGGCAGGACGATTAGGTCGGCGAAGATGAAGCTCACCACGCCGCCGAAGGAAATGCCGCCCCGCCACAAGACCGCCGCCAGCGGCACGTTGCCGACCGAGCAGACGAAACTGATGATCGCGACGAGCGGCCCGACGAGCGGCCCCTCGATCTTCGCGAGCGTCGGGTGGCCCGAAAGGAAAAAACGCTGCCAGAAGGCGTCGGGGACCCACGCGGCGAGCGCCCCGGCGATCAGGAAGCCGATCACGATGTCCGTCCAGACGGAGGCCCAATCCATCACGAAATAGTGGCTGATCGCGGTCGAGCCTTTGCCACTGAAGATTTTCTGGACGAGCGAGCCACCCTCGACGCTCATGTCCATCTCCGCGTGGCCTTCCATGCGGCCGATTTTCCCCTCATCCGCGTGCGCGCGCGCCATTTCGACCAGTTTGGGCGTCAGTGTCAAGCGAAAAATCAGCGCGATCAGGATGACCATGATGATGCCCCCCGCGAACTCCGCCGCCATGAACTGCCAGCCGAGCAGCACGACGAGGATGATGCCGAGTTCGATGACGAGGTTGGTGGAGGCGATTTCGAAGGCCATCGCGGCAGTAAAACTCGCGCCCTTGCGGAAAAGCGACCGGGCGAGCGCGATTGCCGCGTACGAGCAGGAACTGGACGCGATGCCGAACAAACTGGCGAAGGTGATACTCCGGGGCGAGTCATCGCCGAGGAAGCGCGCCATCGCCTTGTGCGAGACGACGGCCTGCACGATCCCCGAAAGCCCGAAGCCGAGGATGAGCGGCCAAAGCACCTCCCAGAACATGTCAAATGCCGTCTTCAGTGCGTCACCGATTGCACCGAGTAACCCGATCATCTGCCCTACCCCCGTTCCGTCATACCCCAGAGGGGTATTTTCTTCTATGAGGCTATACCCGCCTGGGGTATCTGTCAACTACCCGACGCGTTGCTTTGCAGCGCCGTGAGATAGGACTGAATGGCGGCGAGACACGCATTGTTCTGCGTCAGGAAAATGTGGTGGTTGCCGGGCAGGATGCGGAGCGTGATCGTGGGCAACTGGGACGCGAGCGATTGGACAGCGGCGAGGGGAGCGGCCGGGTCCGCATCCCCGTGGAGCGCCAGGATCGGCAGGGTTCCGAGCGCGGTCAATGCCGGCAGAATGGTGTGAGACAGCACGCAATGCTCAAGGGTCCGCGAGTAGGAATGCCAGGTATGGGCGACCGAATCTTCCGCAACCGCTGCGGGAACGGTATGAGACAGCCGCCCGGCGAGGAGCGCGACGAGGGGCCGGAAGGTCGCGAGGACGAGATGGAGGCTGTGGGCGACACCGCCATTGAGCACCGTCGCGCGGGCCATCCACTCCCCGTGCTCGATGATGTACGCCTGCGCCTCCGCTCTGCTCTGGTAGGAAGGCAGCGAGATGAGCACGAGGCCACGGACATGCGCGGGGTAGCGGGCGGCATACTCGGCGGCGAGGATCGCGCCGAGCGAGTGCCCGATCACGATCATCGGCTGCTCGGTGAGGGAGAGCCGTTCGAGCGTGCGATGCAGCGCCGACAGGTGATCCTCGACGGTGTACGCGACATCCGGCTTGGGGGAGCGCCCGAATCCGAGCAAGTCCGGCATGACACAACGATACGTCGCGGGGAGCGGCCCGAGCCGACCGGCGAAGTAGCGGGATGACGCCCCGAGGGCGTGGAGGAAGAGGACGGGTGGTCCCGTCCCCTCCTCACGCGTGACAAGCCGCTCAGACGCCGCGTCGCGACCGGCAGATGCCATTTACGGATACCAGGTCTTGAGCCAATTCTGCATCTGATTAATCTCTTTCTGCTGATCCGCGATGATCGTGCCCGCCAACTGCTTGAGTTCGGGGTGCATCCCCTTCTCCTGCTCCAGTTTCGCCCCGGCAATCGCGCTCTGGTGGTGCGGGATCATCGCCATCAAAAACGCCTTGTCGAAGGGCATCGCGGTTTGCAGGTTCTGGATATCATGCGACATCGTCATGCCGTTCATCATGTTCATGTCCATGCCGGGCAGCGTCGCCATCTGGTCCATCGGCGGGGTCTGGTCGCTACCGTACCACGCCGTGCGCCACTGCTTCATCTGGCCGATCTCGCTATTCTGCGAGGCGATGATGCTGTTCGCCAGCGTCTTCAACTCGGGATGCTCGGCACGCGTGAGGGCGATCTGTGCCATCGCGACCGCGCCCATGTGGTGCGGCGCCATCATGTCAATGAACTGCTGGTCGAAGGGCATCGCCGCGTTCGTCGCGGCGCCACTGGTCGCAGGCGTGGCCGTTGCTTTGCTACCGCCGCACGCGGCGAGGGCGAGGGCAATGATAAGCAGCGTCGGTATGGCGATCAGCCACGACCGGCGGGGATTCCGAGTCCGCATGAAGAGCGTCCTTTCACGTTTCTTCCATCACAAAGAATGATTGCAACACCTGGCGCGCCCTGCCAAGCGGTAGGCGGGCGACCCAAAGTGCGGTCGGGATAATTTCTAGCAGCGAAAGGTTTGGAAAAGTACGAGCGTGTGTCTGGGCGGCGGTCGCCAGTCGGCGGTTGCGATCACGCCTGGCCTGATGGCACTCACAAAGAATGTTGTCGCAACGAGTGCCGCAACCAGGAGGAGCATGGCATTCGTACTGATCGGAAGGGCCGCTTGCACCGCCGGGCAGATCGCGATGG
>JALYXG010000260.1 GCA_030947205.1 Chloroflexota bacterium | reverse complement strand
GCAGCCCTAACGTCTCCGTGAAGAACGCCCCGAAACGCGCGGTATCAACCGTCTTCGCCACCTTGGTCGCGAAGCCGCCCTCGCGGCCCGGTCGCTGGATGATCGTTTGGCCGGCGGAATAGTCGCCGCCGGTCTCGATCATCACGGCTTCCTCCGGTGCGTCCACGAGCGTCGGGTCGGCCGCGACTGCGACGGCGAGCGGATCGTGCAACTGGAAGACAGGGCGATTGAAGGTGACGAACATCTGCGCGCCCGCTTTCCGCACGATCTGCGCATTCGGCGCGCTTGCCGCTTCGAGTGCATCCCACTGGGCGCGGGCGAAGACCGCCCTGGTCGTCACATCGAGGCCGACCCATGTCGCGTCGAAGCCCGCCGCCAGCACCTGCGCCGCCGCCATCGGGTCCGCGAAGATGTTGAATTCCGCTGTCGCGGTCGTGTTCCCCGGCATCCGAAATGCGCCGCCCATGATAACGAGGCGCTTGACGAGACGCGGTAACTCCGGTTCCAGCGCGACAGCGACCGCGAGATTCGTCAGCGGCCCGACGAAAATAAAGGTGAGATCGCCGGGCGATGTGCGCGCCGCGTCAATCAGGAACTGCGGCGCACTCAACGTCTCGACCGTGCGATCCGACTGTGGGATGTCCGCGCCACCCAGTCCATCCGTCCCATGGATATGTGATGCGGTGTGCAGCGGTCGGTCCATCGGGCGGCTCATGCCGCGATAGACCGGGACCTTTTTCGCTCCGATGAAATCGAGCACCCGCAGCGTATTACGCGTCGTGTGATCGAGTTCGACATTCCCGGCGACCGTCGTCACCGCGACGAGATCAATCGTCGGCGCGGCGACCGCGAGCGCAATTGCCATCGCGTCATCCACCCCCGTGTCCACATCCAGAATCGCCCGAATCGGCTCCAGCATCATCCCTTCCCTCCTCTATCGCGGCAAAAATCAAAACGGGAGCAGGGCATAACGCAGAGGACACAGAGGAGAGAAAAAGATTCGCTCTGCGCTCTCTGCGCCCTCTGTGTCCTCTGCGTTCAATCTGTTTCCTCCCTTGCATCCTGGCGGTGTAACTTCCCTAGTCGTCGCCCGACGTGCGTGTTGCGATGGCCGCTTCCCAAGCGGCGACGGGCGGGGTTTCCTCCATCGGGGATGCGGTCAGGACATCGAGAAAGTACGGCCCACCGTCCGCGAAAGCAGCCTGAATTGCACCTTCGAGGTCGGCGGGGTCGGCGATGCGCGCGCTCTTGAAGCCGAAGGCGCGGGCAATCGCGCAGTAATCCGTCTCGGTCGAGAAGTCCACGGAGTAGTAGCGGCGATCGTGGTAGAGATGCTGCAACTCCTTGATCAAGCCGAACGAGCCGTTGTTGCACAAAACGACGACGACCGGCACGCCGATGCGGCTAATCGTCTCCAGATCGCCGCAGGACATGCCGAACGAGCCATCTCCCGTCATCGCCACGACGCGCTGGCCCGGCCGCGCCGCCATCGCCGCACCGACGCTGCCGCCGATCGCGTAGCCGAGGCCGCCATGTGCGCGCGGGATCGCGAAGCCACGCCCCGCGACTCGCATCTGGAACTGTGCGGCGAGGTACGGCGTTGGTGTGCCGGGATCGGCAACGATCAGCGGGTCGTCCGGCAGGGCGTCGCGCAGGTGCCGAATGAGCCGCGCGGGGTGGATTGGCTGCCCGTCGCGCATGCCGTCGGCGCGCACGCCATCCCACCATGCCACAGCCTCGTCACCGAGCGCCGCAATTCGCGCCGCGTTGCGCTGACCGACTGCGGACGGATACGCGATCGCACTGAGCAGATCGTCAAGTGCGAGGCGCGCGTCGCCAATCAGCGGCACCGCCGCGTGGTAATTGTTGCCGACTTCCCACGGTTCCACATCGAGGTGGATCACCGCCGGGCCGCCGCGTTCCGGCTTGGCAGGCAGGCTCCAGTTGAGTGTCGTCACGCTGTCCGTGCGCGTGCCGATGAAGAAGACGAGATCGGCCTCCATCAACGCCCGCCGGGTATACGGCCGCCCACCGTTGCCGCCAACGACACCGAGGCTGACCGGACTTGTCTCCGCAATGCTCCCCTTGCCATTGATACTCGTCGCGACGGGTACATTCAGCGTTTCGGCGAACCGCGTCAGCGCGTCCCAGGCACGCGACGCGTGGATGCCGCCACCGGCGACGATAACCGGGCGTTCCGCCCTTTCGATCAGTCGTGCGGCGCGTTCGATGGCGGCGGGATCGGGCCGGACGGGGGCGGCGGGCGTGCTGCCCCAGAGCGGGTCGGTGTGTGTCGAGGCATCACCGATGTCGCCCGCCAGCACATCGGCGGGCAACGCGAGATGCGTCGCGCCGGGTCGCCCGCTAGTCGCGAGTCGGAGGGCGCGGCGCAAGCCGTCCGGTAATCCTTCGCTCGTCTTGATCTTCGTCGTCCACTTCGTCACGGCAGTGAAGAGCGTCACCTGATCGAGTTCGGTCAGGACACCCCGTCCTTCCTCCGAGATCGGCGTATCCGTCGTCAGGCAGAGCAGCGGCACCGCCGAGCCGTGCGCCTCCGCGACACCGGGCACGATGTACGTCGCGCCGCCGCCCGATGGCCCCTCCGTGACGCCGATCCGATTCGTGAAACGCGCGTAGGCGTCCGCCGCGAACGAAGCGGAACGCTCGTCGCGGAACATCACATGCCGGATTTCGTCATGGCGGTGATACAGGGCATCGTACAGCGACATGCTCGTGTCGCCCGGCAAGCCGAAAATATGCGTCACGCCGGTCTCGATCAGCATCTGCACCAGCGCTTCCGATGCGTTCATTCCTCGCTCCTCGCTTCCTCCGTCTCGCGGCTTCGTTCGGCGCATTCTAGCATGGGGGGAAAGTTCGAGGTTCGAGGTTCGAGGATTCCGCTCCGAACATCGAACCTCGAACTCCGAACTTCCCCATGTGTTATACTGCCGCGCACGGGGTGCATCGTACGTACAGTTTGCATAACGTTGGGCCTTTCGAGGGAAACAGTGAAGCACCATTTTCCGATTCCGATTTCGATTCTACGCCTTCGGCATCTCTTCGCCGGTCTGCTCTTGTGTACGCTCGTCATCAGCGGTATGCCGACATCGGTAGGCGCGGCGACGAGCGACCCATTCACGATCAAGCCCGTGATGACCGCCGCCCCGACCGCTGACCAGACGGACCCGGTGATGGCGGGCACGGTAATCACCTGGGCGGATCGCCGGACGGGTATCTTCGATGTCGTCACCTACGACACGGACGAGGGGCAGGAGCAGCGGCTTGCTCTCGCGGTGCCACTCCCCGCACCGGGCACAGATCGCAGCCAGCCTGCGCTGGACGCTCAAACGCTCGTTTGGGTGAACACACCTCCCCCAGACGAGACGCAAATCGGCACGCCGACCGCTGCAACGCCGCAGGCGCAGACCATCGGCGCCTACGATCTCGCCCGGCACAAGGTGATTCCGTTGCCGAACATCGGCGCGGGGCCGAAGCGTCGCCCGTCCGTCAGCGGCTCGCTGATCGTCTTCGGCGACAAGCGGGGCGGCGACTGGGACATTTACGGCTACGACATGACGACCAGCGCCGAGTTCCCCATCGCGGTCGGCGGTGGTGCGCACGGCTATACGGCGGTCAACGGGAACACGGTCCTGTACGAGGTTTATCATGACGGATCGTGGGATGTTATGGGGTACGGCGTCAAGGAGAAACGGACGTTTCCAGTCGCCTCCGGCCCCGGCGATCAGGATTACCCACAGATTGCGGGCAACTCCGTCGTCTATCTCGATCAGGGACTCGCCGGGGGCAACCCGATGCTGAAATTGTACGATATCGAGACGAAGCAGACAAAAACGCTGGCGAAAGATCACCGCGTCGCGCGCCCGGCGATAAGCGGCGATGTCGTCGTCTGGGAAGATTGGCGCAACGGCGTGCCTAATGTCTTCGCGTACGACACGAAAAAGAACACCGAGTACATACTCACCCGCAGCGGCGACGCGCGCGTGCCGTTTGTGGCGGGGAAGTTTGTTGGCTGGCTGAAGAGCGATGCATTCAGCGCCCGCGTCACCGCCGTGCAGTTGGTCTCGAAACTGCCCTCGGATCGGCTCGAACCGCCGACCGCGCCGGAGCCGGACGTGACGTATTCCCCGCAGACCGGTCATTACCTCAAATACGGCTTCAAGGAATTCTGGCAATCCAGCGGTGGTCTCGCCTATTTCGGCTATCCGATCACCGAAGAATTTCCGGACATCGCGCCGGACGGGCAGCAGGTGACGGCACAGTATTTCGAGCGATCGAAACTCGAATATGTGAAAGCAACAGGTGTCCGGCGTATCGGCCTCGTTGGCACCGAGCTAACGCGGGATCGCAAATTCGACCCCATCACGCCCTTCCCGGATGCGCCCGACCGGCGTTTCCTCAAAGAAACCGGACACTCACTCGCGTCGGGCTTCAAGAAGTACTGGGACGAAAACGATGGCGTTAATCGGTTCGGCTTCCCGATCTCCGAGGAGCTGACCGAGAACGGCCTGAATGTGCAGTATTTCGAGCGTGGGCGGCTGGAATACCACCCGGAACTCGACGAAGGAAAGCGCATCACGCTCGGTCGTCTCGGCGAGGAGTTGCTTGAAGCGCGCGGCTGGATCAAGCCCCCGCCCGCAGACACGACACAATTCCCCGAACGCTAGCGCGCTCATTCTGGTGTCGCAAAGCATGGTAGCGTAGGCGTTAGCCTGCGTCTCCGACCATTACCCCGATCCTGTTGTCAATGTTCATCAGCCTGCGTATCGCGAGACAGGGACGCAGGCTGAAACCTACGCTACCGGGGCGCGCTGTCATGTTTTGCAGATTGTTCACCGAGTTCGCGCTTCGCGATGCGGAAAATCGCTGCCCTTGCCCTCTTGCAATCCGCAAGGGTTATCTGGTATATTTGGGGACAGCAACGTGATTGGGCGAGTGGAGAAAGCGACGCACCTCAGGAAACGTGGTGTTTGTTCGCGAATACCACTCACAAAACCGACCATTGTTGCGTTAAGACAGGCGTGGGGATATGCCTGAACCATTTGGGGAACGGGACGTGGGGAAGCAGGAGGGTTTCTGTCGTGGAATTTTCAGATCGGACGCTCACATGCCGCGATTGTGGAAAACCATTCACCTGGACCGCCGGTGAGCAGTTGTTCTACGCCGAAAAGGGGTTGGTTAATGAACCGGCCCGCTGCCCCGAGTGCCGCGCCGCCCGCAAGGCCCGCCTCGGCCTCGAACCGCCGCGCATGATGCACACCGTCGTTTGCGCCGAGTGCAGCCAGGAAACGACCGTCCCTTTCTTGCCGCGCAATGGTCGGCCCGTCCTGTGCTCATCATGCTTCGTGAGGGCGAAGGTGGTGTTGGAACTCGCCGCACCCGTTCCAGTCGTCGCGATGGCCGATTAGCGGAAAAATGGGGAATCGCAACGATAACGCCGGAGGATGATCCTCCGGCGTTGATCTATCCGCCTTTTTACTCCTCATCGTCGTCAGGATAATCATCCAGCACCGATTCGCCGTCAATCACCTGTCGGCGGCGCGCGCCATCCTGCGGGCCGATGATCCCTTCGCGTTCGAGCGCTTCGATCAAACGTGCGGCGCGGTTGTAGCCGATGCGCAATTTGCTTTGCAGCATGCTCGTACTCGCCCAGCCTTGCTCGCGCACGAGTTGGCGCGCCCGGTCAATCAGGTTATCGCCGCCCGGTTCCTCACGAATTGTCTTACCGTCGTCCAGCGGTTCGACGACCTCCGGCTTGTACTGCGGCTCCGGCGCGAGGATGCGCCAGTGCGAGACAATCGCCGAGATGTCCTTGTCCGAGACAAACGCACCCTGGATGCGCTGCGGCTTGTCCGAGTCCGCCGCCTTGTACAGCATATCGCCGCGTCCGAGCAGCCGCTCCGCGCCCATCGTGTCGAGGATGACGCGGCTGTCAATCTGGCTCGTCACCGCGAAGGCGATGCGGGCAGGGAAGTTCGCCTTGATGAGGCCCGTAATGACATTCACCGAAGGGCGCTGCGTCGCGAGGATCAGATGCATCCCCGTCGCGCGCGCCTTCTGCGCGAGGCGGACGAGTGCGTTCTCGACATCGTCCGGCGCGGTCATCATCAAGTCCGCGAGTTCGTCAATGATGATGACGATATAGGGGATGTTCTCCGGCGGTTTTTCGAGGTGCGGGCCGAGTTCCTTGCTCCGCTTGTGGTACGCCTCGATATTGCGCACGCCGGAGCGCATGAAGAGCTGGTAGCGCCGCTCCATCTCCGCCACGGCCCACCGCAGAATGCCGATCACCTTTTCCATGTCCGTGACGACGGGCGCAAGCAGATGCGGGATGCCGTTGTACTCGGTCATCTCGACCATCTTCGGGTCCACCATCACGAAGCGCAGTTCGTCCGGTGTGCGGTTTAGGAGCAGGGCGGCGATGATAACGTTCATGCAAACGCTCTTGCCGCTGCCCGTCGAACCGGCGACGAGCAAGTGGGGCATTTTCGCGAGGTCGGCCACCTGATAATGGCCGTTCACATCGCGTCCGAGCGGGATCGGTAACTTGGCACGGGCGGCGGCATAGTCGCTCGATTCTAGCGCCTCCCTGAGTCCGACGGTGGCGATGGTGTTGTTCGGGATTTCGATGCCGATCCGGCTCTTGCCGGGGATCGGCGCTTCGATGCGGAGGGCAGGCACTGCGAGCGCCAGCGCGAGATCGTTCTGCAACTCCGTCACTCGCCGCACCTTGACGCCGATGCCGGGTTCCAGCGCGAACTGCGTGACCGCCGGGCCGGGGTTGATCTCGCGTACCGTCGCCTCGACGCGAAAGCTGGCGAGAGTCTGCTCCATCACCTGCGCCTTTTGCTCCAAATCCTCCTCGCTCACCGTCACGTCGGGGTAGCGATCCATGTGGGCAATCGTCGGCAGCGTCCAGCGCATTGGCTCGGCGACGGGCGGTTCGGGCGCTTCCTTGGCGGGTTCAGTCTTGGTGGGCGGCGGGGTTGGCGGTGCGGGTGGGTCCTTACGCACCGTCCGCTGCGGCGCCACCGGCGTCACATCCGGCGTCGGCTCCGGTTTTGGCTCCGGGCGGCGGATGATCGGTGGCGGCGTGATTATCTGCTGCGGCGCTGGGCCGATGTCATCGAGCGGGGCGGCGCGTCCGTTGCGCCCCTTCGGCAGCATCGGCGGGGCAGCCACCATCTGCGCGGACATCGTTGCCGCCTGCATCGTTGGCGGAGCGCCCATCGTCTCCGTCCGTTCCGGCCCGCGCAACCGGGCGAGGATGTAGCGGAGTTCGTTGTTCATGAAAATGCCGATCCCGGCGATCAGCAGCGCGAGCAGCACGACGCCCGCACCGAAGGCGCCGAGGCCACGCGCGAGAAAGGCGCTGAAGAAATAACCGAGGTACCCGCCGCCCTTGTGCGTTTCCGCCCATCGTAGCGGATCGTCCGCGAGCGTGTGCAGCAGGCCGAGGATCGCGACAACGATCAGCCCACTGCCGACGATGGCGTGATACGAAGGGCCGACCCGATTCTCGTCTTTTTCGAGCAGCGCGTCCGCCGCCCAAACGGCGATTAACGCCGGAACGGCGACCGCACCCCAGCCGAACGCGGTGACGAGCGCCCGCCGCCAGTAATCGAGCAGCCCCGCCTGCTCCCCGGCGAGCAACGCACCGATCGTCAGGAGCGTCAGGACAATCAGCCCGACGCCGATCAGGTCGCGACGCAGGCCGGGATGCAACGCCATCCACGGATCGGGTCGCGGGCCGCGCGGTGCGGAACGCTTCGGTGCAGTCATCTTCGGCTTAGGCGCCGTGCGACGCGGCGATTTCGTCGGTCGCCGGGAGGGCGCGGGCGTATTCGACCGGCGTTTCGGTGTTGTCACTGTTCCCGCCACGTTCCCGCCTTCCCCGTACACAGACAATGCTTCGGATACATTCTACATGTGTCCGTACA
>JALYXG010000256.1 GCA_030947205.1 Chloroflexota bacterium | reverse complement strand
TCGGCCTCGGCGGATCGTCGCCGGTGCTCGCCATCTCCAGCCTCGCGCTGCCCGTTTCCCCCTTCGTCCGCATCACCGATCGCGGTGTCGTGGACACGCTGACGCAGGAATTCATCGCGATGGGCGTAGCGTGAACCGCTTTCCTCACGCGTACTTTCGGCGTTCACGGGCGAAAGGGTTGCCAACTCGCCCGGTGCGTCCACTCGAAGAGCATGTTGCCGAATGTGGTCGAGGGGCTGCGGGTAAAGGCATCGATTGCTTGTGCGATCTCGGAGTGCCGGGGTGGCGGCAACTGCTCCACGATGAGAATCCCGCCGTGCCGCTGTGGTACGTTCCACTCGTGCGTCCAGGTACGCCATGCGCCATGCAGCAGACGAAAATCACGGGCGTTATGCGTGACGAGCACCCATGTGCGGGTTGCCGCGTGAAGGAGTTGCTGGTAGTCGCGGGAACGATCCATTGACTCGGCGTGCGTGTGGGTGGCGGCATGCCCCAACTCTTGAAGCATCCGTGTCAGTGCGATCGCAACGTCTTCGTCGAGATAGAAGGTCGGTGTCACGAGGCGATGTTTTGCGCGAGGCGGGCATCAATCGCCGCGTGGTGCCGCCGATAGAATGCCAGCGCCGCTTCCACCGCCTCTCGTGGCAAGTCATACGCCTCCGCCACATCGTCAACATTGTCGGCATCTTCCGTGAGACTGCCAATAATAGCCCAAATCGGTACCCCACGGTCTTTGAGGCGATACTCGCCGAAGCCGGGGCGCATGGGGTCAGGCTCGCCCGTAATTGCGGCGCTATAGCCATCGAGGGACTTCGCGAGCCGAACGAGACCCTTTCTTTCCAGACGGTCGAGGAGATCGCGAACTTGCTGGAGGGCAAAATCGGCACGCGCTGCGATATCGGTGTCCATCGCGAAGAAGCGCGAATCGGGCTGCATCGCGCTGATCGTTGTCAGTAGCTCGCTCTCCTCATCGGTGATCTCTGCATCAACAATGAGCCGCCCCTCACCCGTCAACCGGGCGGCGTGACCATCGAACGAGTTCGCGGAGCGGATCAGGCCGCGTCGCGCGAAGGTGTTGAGAGACGCGCGGATCGTCTGAAGATCGAGTCCTGTCTCATCGGCAATCTCGCTATCTGCCGCGAAGCCCACGGTGCCGGAAAGATCTGCCACCGCTTGCAAGATTTTCCGCTCCTGGTCTGAGAGTTCCATTTGTATCATCTTCGTCATCCTTCTATCGCCTGCTGATCTGCTTCGGATCAACGAAGTCATTGTACGCTATTGTGATTCCGTGCCCCAAGTGCTGAGATGGCAGTTCTCCTAATCTGGTTCGTCGGCCGGTGCGCGTCGCCGCATTCCCCACGCAGGCGCACGAACATGGTTGTGTGCCGGATGATACGAGAGCGAGTATGATGGGCGGCACGGAAGGAGGGCACGGATGTATCACTCGGAAAAATATCCTGCGGACCCGGAGATGATTGCGGCGTTCGTCGCCGGGCAGCGGCACGGACATTTGATTGCGACGCCGCCCGGCGGTCACCCGCAGGTGAGTATCCTGCCCTTCATCAAGACGGGGGACGAGATCGAACTGCACTGTGTCCAGGAAGACCCGACGTTCGCCGCCGTGCAAGTGAATCCGCACGTCACCTTTTTTGTCCCGGATTTCCTCGCTGCCTCGCGCCACGACTGGGTGGACCCACAGGATGCCGCCCGCGCCACGCTCAATTTCCGCGCCGTCTCCTTCGCGTGCGAGGCGACGACCTCCACTGATCCGGCCGATGTCGCGGGCGCCCTCGCCCGCCTGCTCGCGGTGTACGAGCCGGGCGCGGACTACGAACCGATCGTGGACGGCGACTTCTATGGCCCGCGCATCCGGCGGCTTGCGACGATCCACTTGCGCATCGTCGGCACCGATGCCAAGTTCAAGGTCGGGCCCGCCGCGCCGGTGGAGGTGAAGCGCAGCGTCGTCGCCGGACTGCGGTCGCGCGGCGAACCGGGCGACGCCCGCGCCGCCGACGTGATCGAGGCGACATTGCCACCGGATTAAGTGGTAGCGCAGGCTTTCCAGCCTGCGAACGGAATGTAGAGACGCAGGCTAAAGCCTACGCTACCAATCTCCTCCCCTCTCCATCGCCGAACGAGCCTGAAGTGTTCCCTGATTCCAAAGCGATGGAGAGGGGCCGGGGGTGAGGAGAAACCATGACCGTACCATCGCAAACCGGCGCACCGCTCGCTGATGATGTGCTTGCCCGACGCGCAACGCTGCCAACGAAGTTCGCACCCGTCACATTGACCGGGACATTCGTCCGGCTCGTACCGCTCGACCTCGAGCGCGATGTGGACGCGCTCCATGCCGTCTCGAACGGCCGGCCCGCGCGGCTCGGCGACCGCGAAATCCCGGCGTACGATGCGGATACGCTGGTCTGGCGGTACATGCCCGTCGGGCCGTTCGCGGACGCCGCCGCGTTGCGCGATGCCTTGCGGGTGCAAGTGGACGCGCCGAATGGCCTCTGCCTCTGCGTCTTCGATCGGGCAACGGGGCAACAGGTCGGCGCGGTCAATTTCATGACGAACATGCCGGAGCACCTGAAAGTCGAACTCGGCAGCATCTGGTACAGCCCACTCGTGCAGCGGACAAAAGCAAGTTTGGAGACGACCTACCTGATGCTCGGTCATGCCTTCGCGCTCGGCTACCGGCGCGTCGAGTGGAAGTGCGACGCCTTCAACGAGCGGTCGCGCCGCTCGGCCCTGCGGATGGGCTTCCAGTTCGAGGGCGTCCAGGAGGCGCACTACATCATCAAGGGCCGCAATCGCGACACCGCCTGGTTCCGTATCCTGGACAACGAATGGCCCTCAGTGAAAACCCGGCTGGGGTTGCTGCTCGTGGCATGATCGGTAACGCAGGCTTACGCCTACGCTGCCGGGGAGCGGCGCAGGCGTATCGCGAGGACGACCGCCGTGCCGAGCAGCAGCGCGCCGGAGATCGCGAACATGCCGCCGTAGGTGAGCGCCTGTGCCACGCCGCCGAGGACGATGGAACCCGTCGCCGCGCCGACTTCCCACGCGAGATAGAAACTCGCCATCGCCGCTCCGCGCCGCTCCAGCGGGACGAGGTCCACGATGAGCGCGAGCAGGGCGGGTTGCGCCGCGCCGAAGCCGATGCCGGTCAGGATGCCCGCCGCCGCAAGGAGCGCGAAGCCGTGCGCCAGCGACGCCGCGAACATCCCCGCCGCCATGCAGAGGTAGCCGGGCAGTATCACCGCCCAACGCCCGCGCCGATCCGCAAGCCGCCGCCCGACGATACGGTATGCGAAGAGCGATGCCGCGAAGACGGTGAAGAAGAAGCCCGCCCCGGCGATCTTCCGGTCGTCGGCGAGCAGCGCGGTGAATGAAAGCACGATGTTGTAGGAAACGGCGAGGGCACAGCCAACAACGGCGGGAAAGAAAACACGCCGCTCCAGCCAGCCACCTGCGGGCGTCACCGGTTTCGCCACGGGGGCTTTCCGATCAGGGCGGATGAGTACGGTGACGACGACGCTGACAACGCTGATTGCCGACGCCGTCGCGAAGACGACCGGATAACTCCATCGCCCGACGAGGAAAAGGCCAAGGGCGGGAAAGAGAGCGAGCGCGACGGTGTTCGCCATCCCCCAGTAGCCCATCGCCTCGGCGCGGCGGTGGGGCGGCGCGATGGCGGCGATCAGCGTCGGTGCGGCGGTCGTGTAGCAGGCCATCCCGCTGCCGTGGAGCAGCCGGACGATCATCAGGCGGGGCAGCGTCGTCGCGCCGATGTAGAGCGCGCTGGCGATGACGAAGATGCCGGTGGCGACGACCATCGGCCGGTGCGCGTCGCCACGGTCGGCGATCCGGCCGACATAGGGGCGCGGCGCCATTGCGGCGACGGAGAAAAGCCCGGTGATCAGCCCGATCGTCGCCGCGCCGCTGCCAAGATGATCCTTGAGGTACTTCGGTAGCGCGACCAGCGTCAGATAGAACGAGCCATAAAGAAGGAGCACGCTAAGGAGCGCGAGGACGAATGGCCCCGTCCAGAGCCGGTCGCTCGCCGCCATGTTGCGCCGCATGGGGCGGCTATCTGACGCACGCCGCTTGTTGCGTGATGCGGTCAGCGATTGCGGCCGCGTTGCCGGCGGCGGTCCTGCTTGATCTGCCAGATGCGGTGGCGGATGCTGCGGAATGGGCCGTCGCGCGGCGGTAGGTCAATGATCTGACCGCGCCAGTGCGCGTCCTCGCTGTGCGACCCGGCCGGGCGATAGATGACCGGCACGAAAAAAAGCGCAACCGCGACGAGCACGAGGATGGCAGCCGGGGTCGGCACAGTGGTGCGAAGGATAAAGGCGAGAACCGCGAGCGATAGGCTGGCGGCCATCCAGCCGATGCCGCCGAGGCGTTCCCACGCCTTACTCGGCGAAGCGTGATGGCGAGCCTTGTCGAGGTTGCGCCGCGCGCGCGCGACCCGCTCACGGCCCCGGTGCTCCCGCTCTTTGCGTTCGACGAGTTCGAGTATCTCTCGTTCATAACGACGTGTCATCTTCGTACTCCGCTTACGAAGCCTGCTTTCTCCTCGTCGGTGGCGAACGCTGCGGGGAAAAGAGCCGAACATGTGCCGCAGTTTTCGTCCCTGTAATGCTGACCCCCCGATTGTACCGTACCCGTTCCCTCCCGGCAATGCTTTCGCCCGAATGACTCTCTCGTATTCGGGCATCTACTGTACGTACAGGGGAAAGTTCGGCCTTCGAGGGCTGCTTGACAAAGCGGCGGAGATTCGGTAGCGTATGATCGCGTAGAAAAAGCAAATCCGGACGACGCTTGGGACTTTGGAGCAACAGTGTGAGTGGGT
>JALYXG010000250.1 GCA_030947205.1 Chloroflexota bacterium | reverse complement strand
CTCCCGCGCGACGGAGTATACTATGGTGAGGAAGCAATGAGGCTTCCCGAATGCAGCGAAGCAGGAGCAATACACGATGCGTCGGAAGTCTGTTTTCCTTGTCGGCGTGCTGGCCGTCACGCTAATTCTCGCGGCGTGCGGCGGCAGCAAATCTGCCGATGCGCCCACGAAACTGACGGTCGGCTACATCCCCGTGATGATTGACGCGCCCCTCTACGTCGGCATCGAGAAGGGGTATTTCAAGGCGGAAAACCTCGATATCAATCTCGCCCCGCTGGCGGGCGGCACCGACATCATCACGCAGACGGCGACGGGTAACTTCGATGTCGGACTGGGCGGCTTGGGTGTTGCCACCTTCAACGCGCTGTCGAAGAATATCGGCATCACCGTCGTCGCGCCCCTGCACAGCGAGGCGCCGCCGGTTACGACGCCGCTCGTCGTCTCGAAGAAGGCGTACGACAGCGGCCAGATCAAGAGTGTCGCGGACTTGAAGGGCAAGAAAGTCGCGATCAACGCCGCCGGTTCCGCAACCGAGTACTGGCTGGCGCGCGCCCTCGAAAAGGGCGGGCTGAAACTGAGCGACGTGCAGGTGGAAAATATCGCCTTCTCGGATGTCCCCGCCGCCCTCGAAAACGGCGCGATTGCCGCCTCGATGCTCGGCGAGCCGATCGTCACGCAGGCGAAGGACAAGGGGCAGGTCGTCGTCCTTTCTGACGACTTCATCAGCGGCTTCTTCCCGACGATCGTGCTCTACAACACGAAGTTCGCGCAGCAGCAACGCGGCCCGGCGCAGGGCTTCATGAACGCCTACATCAAAGCGTGCCGCGACCTGCAAGGCAATGCCTTCAAGACCGACGCCATCGCGACGATTGTGGAGAAATATACCCATGTGCCTGCCGATGTCGTAAAGCGCTCCAACGCCCCGACCTTCAATCCGAACGGCCAGTTCAAGATTGACGACCTCCAGACGATGCAGCAGTTCTATGCTGAACGTGGTGGCTTGACCTATAAGGAACCGCTCGACATGCGCAAGCAGATTGACACCTCCTTCGCCGACGCCACTGTGAGGAAGCTTGGCCTGTATAAGCAATGAGCGATGAGCGATGAGCAATGAGTGGAGAGTGGGCAGCAGGCAGTCGGCAAGTGTAGGGGCGCACAGCCGTGCGTCCTCCCTGACCTCAGTCCTCGTCACCGACGTGACGCAGCAGTTCGGTGCGATCCCCGCGTTGTCGGACCTCAATCTCGCGGTGCGAGCAGGGGAATTCGTCTGCCTCGTCGGGCCAAGCGGGTGTGGCAAAACGTCCCTCCTGCGCATCCTCGCGGGGCTGGCGCGACCGACGAGCGGGACGGTGCGGCTCGCCGGGCGGGTGGCGACGGTCTTTCAGGGGCAGTCGCTCTTTCCGTGGAGGACGGCGGTGGACAATGTCGCCTACGGGCTGCAACTAGAGGGGATGCCGACGGCGCGGCGGCGCGAGATCGCGATGGAGCAGTTGCGCCGCGTCGGGCTGGAGCGGTTCGCCCGCGCCTACCCGCACACGCTTTCCGGCGGGATGCAGCAGCGCGTCAACATCGCCCGCGCCCTCGCCATCGGCCCCGATGTACTCCTGATGGACGAGCCATTCGGCAGTTTGGATGAGCAGACGCGCATCCAGATGCAGGAGCAGCTGGTGGAACTCTGGCAGGGGAGCGGCACAACCGTCCTGTTCGTTACGCACAGCGTAGACGAGGCGGTGGCGATGGGCGACCGCGTCTGCGTGATGAGCGCGCGACCGGGCCGGATCATCCTCGACCTGCCGATTGATCTTTCCCGTCCGCGCACCCGCTACGCCGACCGCGAGGGTCTCGCCTTCCGTGCCGCCGCGACGCGGATATGGGAAGTGCTGGAACGAGGACGAGGGGAAGGACTGAGGACTGAGGACTGAGCAACGACATGAGTACCGAGCAGATAGGAAATAGTGTAATGGATAAAGTGCGAGATTCGGAGCCTATTGTTTCACACAGCGCTGAGTCTGAACGCAACCTTCTCACCTCAGTCCTCAGTCCTCAGTCCTCAGTCCTTTCTGTGCGTCATGAGCGGCTGCTCGCCCTCCTGTCGCCGCTTGCGCTACTCGTGCTGTGGGAGATCGCGGCGCGTTCGGGGCTGCTCAATGCGATCTTTTTCCCGCCCCCGACCGCGATTTTCGGCGCGCTGAAGCGGATCACGCTTTCCGGCGAGTTGCCGCTCGATGTGCTGGCGACGACGCGCCGGGTCGCGCTCGGCTTCGCGCTCGGCTTCATTCCTGCCGCTGCGGTGGGCCTCTTGATGGGGCTGTCTGGGACATTGCGGGCCGTGCTGCTGCCGATCACGTCGCTGATCTACGCGATCCCGAAGATCGCCATTTTGCCGCTCTTCCTCGTCATCTTCGGGCTGGGCGAGCAGAGCAAGGTGGCGATGATCGTCGCGAGCAGTTTCTTTTTCGTGCTGCTCAACGCGATGGCGGGCGTGCTGGCGATTGACCGGCTGCACCTCGATGTCGCGCACGCCTTCGGAGCATCGCGCTGGCAGGTGATCCGCACCGTCGCGCTGCCCGGCGCATTGCCGCTCGTCCTCACCGGGGCACGACTCGCGCTCGGCTTCTCGCTGATCGTCGCCGTCGGCAGCGAGTTCGTCATCCCCGGCGGGCACGGCATCGGCACGCGCATCTGGCTTTCGTGGCAAATCCTCGACATCGAGCAGATGTACGCTGGCCTGATCGCCGCCGCCCTGCTCGGCGTCCTCCTCAACTTCCTGATGGACGAAGTCGAGCGGCGACTGTTGCCGTACCGCCGAGGGACATAGGCAAATCTGCACATGGATCGTGTCACGCAATACGAATCTGACCCCTCCTGCGCCTTGTGCGAGAATGTTCAAATATGGGCGGGAGAGAATAGCTGGATGGAGATGGTAGTGACGCACCCAGAAGGAATCCTGCAGGTGCCTGAAATGGAGCATATCTATCGGTACACGCTCCGAAGCCCGCGCGTATTCCTCGGTTACATCATCGCCTACCCGCTTGCGCTTGTGATCATCTTTATCATAAATGTGCTATTCCCTCCGCATCATTTCGGTTTCGATCCGTTTGTCACGATTAGCTATGTCGTAGGGATGAGTATTGGTCTCGCCCTTACGGTCGCACGCACTACCCTCACGATCACGCCGGAAGGGGTTTTATACCGTCGACCGGGACGTAGTACATGGGCGGTGTGGTCAGACATTGAAGCGTTGCGACCGTGGTCACGCGGCTATTATGGTTGGACTGCTGGAGAAGGACTCGTGATCCGCAGCGATGCCTTCTCACCGCTGGGTGCCCGGCGCGGAGGACTCTTCTCTCGCTATTTTATCCCGCTGTTCTCTCGCTACTTCATCCCGTTGGAATGTTTCGCGCCGCGATGGCGAGAAAGTCCGCTCGGTGAGGACGTGCGTCGCTGCGCACCGTGGTTGTTTACCGAGGCAAACTCCATTCATCGGTGAATCGTGTCTGTTACGTCATTGCGTAATGCGGCCTGTGCATCAAAGCACGGTGAGGGTCGCTGCACCACCACAGCAAACCCTCCACCTACTTGACATAGCGCGCTTTATGCACGTACAATACGTAACGTACAACATGTCCGTATTGAGACGATGGCAGCGACGTGCGGCATACAAGAAACGAAGGTACATATCATGCCAGTGGACTACGAGCCGATCATTGACCAGACGCTGCGGCTGATCCACAGCCAGTTGCACCGCTACCACCGGCACCTGACCGGCGCGGCGTCGGAGACCGTTTCGGTGGAGCAGTTGCGCTCCGGCCCGCTGGGGCAGGACTTGCAGCGGCTCGCTCGCATCGCGCGGGGCGACGAGCGCGTGCCCGCCGAGCAGGTAATGCAGTCTGTCCGGGCGATCCTCGATCTGCTTCTGTGGCCTGCCGGGGCGGACACCTACGAGGTGCAGCACCCGTTCTGGACGGAGCCACTCGGCAAGATGCTCTCGCAGGCGAAGTGGCGCAGCGTGGATCGCGACGAACTGATGAGCATCAGCGCGGCGGCGGATCAGCTCGGCGTCGCGCGCCCGACGATCTATCGCTGGATGTACGCGGGTACCGTCGAATCTGTCCGCGACGACACGAGCGACCGCTTCTACGTCATGCGCCGCGACATTGACCACATCCAGACGGAGGAAACGCGGATCGCTGCCGAGCAGGAAGTCTCCCTGCGCCATATCCCGGCCCCAACCGCCGCGCCACTCCGCGAACTGGGTAGCCGCTCCGTTCAATAGGGGAACCTCACCCCCGGCCCCTCTCCATCGCAATGGTGAGCGGGTGCCCTCTGGGCAGTGGGGGGTGAGGTTAGTCCGACGCTAGCCGCTCCAACGATTCGTGTACCTCGTCCCACGAGGGAGCGGTGCGGGCCTCACCGTCGGCGCAGGCGATATTGAGGTAGCCGCTGCGGAAGGGGCGGGCGATCTTCTCGTCCGGCACGTATTGCCGCCGCGCGATGCAGCCGTTGTCGTTGCCGAGCAGGTGGAGCGAGACGGACGTCACATCCGAGGTCGTGCGGACGCGGTGGATGTCGTTCTCCGGCAGGAGGGTGTAGAAGTCGCCGGGCGTCAGGGCGTTGCGCTCCGCCACATCGAGGTCGGCGAAGTCGTCGCGCGAGCCGTCGTCGCGACGGT
>JALYXG010000210.1 GCA_030947205.1 Chloroflexota bacterium | reverse complement strand
GAGCGGTACGGCGTGGCACGCGTCGAGACATGGCGCTTCGAACTGTGGAACGAGCCGGACATCCGCAACTACTGGCACGGCACATTTGAGGAGTACGCCGCGCTCTACGATGTCACCGCCGCCGCCGTCAAACGCGCCTGCCCGTCCGCACGCATCGGTGGCCCGGCGACGACCGACGACGGTACACCGTTCCTGGCGCGGTTCCTCGATCACCTTGAAGCGACGGGCGCGACGCCGGATTACCTCTCTTTCCACACCAAAGGCACGTACTACACGCCCCGCCGCATCTATAACCCCTTCCTCGCTGTGCCGCGCGAAGGCCCGTCCGCCGCGAAAATGCTCGACGACATCCGCCGCAATCTCGCCGCCATCGCCGCACATCCGCACTTCGCGGACCTGCCTGTCTATGTGGACGAGTGCGATCCGGCGGTCGGCACGATCTACGGCGTCCACGACAACCCGAACTTTGTCGTGACGAACACTGAGCACTATGCCTCGATCGTCTGCCACCTTGCAGCGGCGCTCCTCAATACCCCGCAGGTGGAGCGCATGACGCATTGGGCGTTCTACATGGAGGGCAAGCGCTGGTTCGAGGGCAATCGCACGCTCGTTGACAACGAGAACGTCGAGAAACCGATTCTGAACGGGTTGCGGCTCCTTGAACGGCTCGCGGGCGGCGAACGGCTCGCCGCGACGACGGATGCGCCGGGCGTCGGCGCGCTCGCGGTGCGTCTGCCGGGGATGATACGGATTCTGCTGTGGCATCATGATGATGTGTGGTGGGAGGGCGGGCAACTATCGGTTGATCTCACCGTTGCCGACGTGGCGGATCATGGCGCCGCGCGCGTCTGGCGGCTCGACCACAATCATGCGAACACACATACCGCCTGGCGTGAATGCGGTGCGCCGGATGATCCGACCCCTGAGCAGGTCGGCGCGATTCGTGCCGCCGGAGAACTGCGCAGTGAGCCACTCGAATCGTCGCGTGGGGGCGGCACAATCCATATGCGGCTCGATCTGCTGAGGTACGGGGTCGCGCTGGTGGAGGTCGCGACGGAGATGTAATGGTCTTTCGTAACAGCGATGGCATGATGCCGATGTCGGGGCGGCGCGTGTCTTGCAGGAAATCCCTGATCCTACTATGATGATTGTGTGATGCCGCACAGCGATACGCTGTGTGACGCGAATAACTGAATAGACCACCGCAGGGGGAGCGAGTAGCTGAGAGGCGGTATCAAGACCACCAACCCCTCGAACCTGATCCGGTTAGAACCGGCGTAGGGAATGCGGTGCGAAGAGCCTCCACAAGGCATGCGCTCGCGTGCTGTCGCGTGGCGGATCACGCGCATGGCCGCATTCCCCTCGTCCGAGTATCGGGCGTGGGGATTTTTCTTTCCCGCGAACGGCATGGTAGGAGGCGAGCGAGACCGATGCATGGTGATGCGACGACGATGCGCGCAGTCCGGTACCACGGACCCGGCGAGCGATTCCATCACGACGAGGTCCCCATCCCGGAGCCTGGCGCGGGGCAGGCGCTGGTGCGCGTCGGCGCGGCGGGGATGTGTCATACCGAACTCCACATGCAGCACGGCACCCTCAACATGGGGGTCGCGCCGCTCGTGCCGGGGCACGAGATCGCGGGCCAGATTGTGTCGCTCGGCACGGGCGGCTCCGGCTTCACTGTGGGAGATCGCGTCACGGTCTATTACTACGTCGGGTGCGGTCGGTGCAGTTGGTGTCGGCAGGGCATGGAAAACCTCTGCCCGAACATCGTCAATCAACTCGGCTTCACGACGGACGGCGGCTACGCGGAATACGTCGTCGCTCCGATCCGCAACCTCGTCCACCTGCCGCCGACGCTTTCCGTGGAGGATGCCGCGTCGCTCGGATGCAGCGGTACGACGGCGCTGCACGCGGTTCGTTCGGTCGCCGAGGTGCGGCTCGGCGATACTGTCGTCGTCTATGGCGTCGGCTCCGTCGGCTACTCCCTCATCCAACTGAGCAAGATGGCGGGGGCGCGCGTTTTCGCAATCGGGCGCACCGAGGAGAAGCTGCGCCTGGCGGAGGAACTCGGCGCAGACGCGATCATCAATGCCGACCGGCACAACCCGTCCGTCGAGGTGATGCGCCTGACGGGCGACGAGGGCGCGGACGTGGTGTTCGAGTTGGTCGGCATCACCGAGACGATGGAGCACAGCGTCGCCATGCTCCGGCGGCGCGGGCGGCTCGTCTTTATCGGCTACTCGCAGGATCGTCTGCTGCTCAATCCCTTGCAGTTCGTCGTCAAGGAACTCCAGGTGCGCGGCTCGGTGGGAAACACCTACACCGAACTCGCGGAGGTCGTCCGGCTTGCCGGGGAGGGGCGCCTGCGCGCGGTCATCGC
>JALYXG010000185.1 GCA_030947205.1 Chloroflexota bacterium | reverse complement strand
GCGCCGAAACGGTGCTGCGAGATCACCTGCAACTTGACGCCCGCTGCGTCGCAGGCGGCGATCAACCTATCGGCGGCGTCGAGGGTAATATCAATCGGCTTCTCGCAGATGACGTGCTTGCCCGCCTGCGCCGCCTTGATGCCAATCTCCGCGTGCAACCCACTCGGTACGCAGACCGAGACGACCTGAATGTCCTCGCGCGCGAGCATCGCGTCGAGGTCGGTCATCGCCACCGCGCCATACTCGCCCGCCAGTTTCTCGGCGGCAGCGGGGATGACATCACAAACCGCGACGAGCCGCGCGTCGGGCTGCGCCCTGATCGCCTGCGCGTGGAGCGGCCCGATCACGCCGCCGCCCACAATCCCAAAGCCGATCTTCTCGCCTTTGGGCATCATCGTCGCCGTCTGTTTCGCGGCCTTCTTCGCCTTCTTGCCGCTGTCGTGCGCTTTTTCTTTACCCTTTTTCGCCATCGCTTCCTCTCCCCGTCGAACGAGCCTGCAATCCATTTCTTTTATCGGTGGCGACAGGCTAAAGCCCGCCGCCACCGATATGGTCTCCAATTCACGCCGCATCCCACTGGCGGCGAACGAAAGCGAGCGCGCGATGATGCTCGGCCTCGCGGTCCGTCGCCTCGGTGTCGGCCAGTTCATCGCGGACAGTCACACGCCAGCGCGCTTCGATGCTGACGGCGCCCGCATAACCCATCCGCTTCAGTGTTTGGAAGAAGCCCACGTAGTCGGTCGCCGCGCCCTCACCCGGCGCGCTGCGATCAGCGTCCGCGACGTGGACATGGCCGAGCCGGTCACCCGCCGCGACCATCCCGTCGTATGTCTCGCCCTCGACCGAGAGGTGATACAGGTCGGCCAATACGCCGATGCCGCTCAGGCCGCGCGACTGGGTAAACTCGTCCGATTCCGCGACCGAATTGAAGACGTTTGACTCGCCCCGATTGAGCGGTTCGATGACGACGCGGACGCCGTGCCGCGCGCTCGTCTCCTGCACGTGATCGAGAAAGGTCGCCAGTTGGTCGCCCGCGATCGCCCGGTCGAACCCTTCGGGGATCGAGCGCGCGCCGCCGCTGCCGAAGACACAGATGCGCACGCCAATCTCGCCCATCCGCTGGAGGGCCGTCGCCGCATAGTGCCACAACGGCTCCTGCTCGACATGCGGGCCGGTAATCTTCAGCGTCGCGGGGATGAAGACGTTGCACGCCTCGATCGGCAACCCCACCGCCAGCACCTCGTGCATGATCCGCTGATAGGCGTCCTCGTCCGTCGCGCTCATCAGCGTGCCGACGGGCAATTCGAGGTAATCGAACCCGGCATCACGGATCAGCGGCGCGTCCGCGATGCCGCCACAGCAGCCGAAGCGCATCGTTGGTGTGGCAGCCATCACGCCGTACCTCCTTCGACTTCTTTCAGGAGGCCCTTCAACGCTTCCACAGCGGTATGGAAGAGGTCGGGGCCGGAAAAGCCGCCGAATGGCCCCGCTGCCTTCAGGTGCGGTTCGAGCGTCAGGTACCCACGATAGCCGCGCTTGACGAGCGTTTGCAATAGTTCTTTCACCTGCCCGTCGCCCTCGCCCGCCGGGACGACATGGCCGTCCGCCAGCACGGCATCTTTGATATGGATATGTGTCGAAACATCGACGAGCAGCGGCCATGCCTCGTCCATCGGGCGAACGCCGCATTGGATGAAGTTCGCGGGATCGAATGCCGCGCGCAGATGCGGCGAGCGGATGGTGTTGTGGATGTCGGCGCAGCGCGTCGCGATGTCGCCGTAGATTTCTTTCTCATTCTCGTGCCAGAGCGTGACGCCCGCCTCCGCCGCGAGATCGGTGAGCATCAGCATCCGGTCCATCACCGCCGCCCGGTACTGCGCGGCATCCTCGCCTTCGGGGATGAAGAAGGAGAAGACGCGGATGTGCGGCGTGTCCAGCATCGCCGCGACCGCGAGCGCGCGGCGGTAGCGTTCGAGATGCGCGCCAAAGTCGTCGGTGATCTTCACCTTGCCGATGGGAGAGGCGATGGCGGAGACGTGCATGTCGCGCGCGTTGAGCAGTCCCTTCGCCTTCCGCACTTCGTCATCCGACAAGTCAAGGATATTCTTCCCCCACGCACCCCGGAATTCTAGCGCCGGAATCCCCTCCCGCTGCATCACGTCCAGTTGCTCGGCAAGGTCCGCCGCGATCTCGTCCCCGAACGCGCTGAGCGTGAACTGATGGCCTGTCGTCATGCGTCCCTACCTTTCCCAAATGATTCGACCCGCCAAGAGGGACTTTACGCAGAGGGCGCAGAGAACGCAGAGTACACTGAGACGAGGCAAAAGGGAGCGAAACACGATAATCACCTTTCTCCTCTGTGCCCTCCGCGCCCTCTGTGTGCTCTATATTACAGTCCTTTTTGGTTTCCTTGGCGGGTCGAACCAATTGCCTTTATCGCCGCAGCAGCAACGAGACGGTCGAGGGTGTCCGCTGGCCCCTGCGTGCCACCCATCACCGCGCCGCCGTGTACGTCGCCGTGGAAGTCGTTGCCAACCGTGGTGATGAGATCATGGCGGGCGGCGATCTTCGCCAGAGACTCGCGTTCGTCGGGCGTGTACGCGCCGTAGTATGCCTCGATGCCAAGCAGGCCCGCCGGGATCATCTCGTCTACTGTCGCTTCGAGATTCGCGACGCTGAGGGGATGCGCGAGGACGGGGACGCCGCCTGCCGCGCGGACGAGTTGCACCGCGTCCGCCGGCAGTAACTGCTGCCGCTCGACGTGTGCGGGGCGACCGCGACCGAGGTAACGATCAAAGGCGTCGTCAATGTCCGCCGCCGCGCCGACTTCAATCAGTGCGCGGCCCACATGCGGCCGCCCGACCGCGCCATTACCGGCAATTTCTTTCACGCGCTCCCAGCGAACGGGGATGCCGAGCGCGTTCAGTTTCTCGACAATCGCCTGCCCGCGCGCGTCGCGCCCGTCGCGGAACGTCGCCAACCGCGCCTGAAACGCATCGTCGCCGACCGCGACGAAATAGCCGAGCAGGTGAACCTCGCCGCGATCAACGGAGCAAGTCAATTCCACGCCGGGTATGAGTGTCATACCGAAACCCGCCGCCGCCACGACTGCTTCGGCGATGCCCGCTGTCGTGTCATGATCGGTGAGTGCGAGGACGCGCACCCCTTGCGCCGCCGCCATCGCGACGACGCGCGCGGGGTGATACGTCCCATCGGAGGCCGTGGAATGGCAGTGCAACTCAATCGGAAAGGACGATGGGGGATGTTGCCCTGCCTGAGCCATCAACCGACACGCTCCTTTGCCTCGCCGGGGCGGCGCGGACATCCCCGCCGTAACCATGCCTCGCTACCGAGGCTCGACGATCAATTGCAGCGCGGTGCGGTCCTCATCGTCAATGACGACATCAATGAAGGAGGGCAAACAGACCGCGTTGATGCCCGTCTCGGCAAGGTAATCGCGCGCAATCGCGACGGCCTTGACCGCCTGGTTGACGGCGCCCGCGCCGATTGCCTGGACTTCCGCCCGGCCCGACTC
The DNA here is from genome assembly GCA_030947205.1 of Chloroflexota bacterium. GTDB lineage: Bacteria > Chloroflexota > Chloroflexia > Thermomicrobiales > JALYUS01 > JALYUS01. Next base: position 3,059 of record JALYXG010000185.1, on the reverse strand, counting down.
GCGGACTACCCCGGCAATCGCACCCGCAACCGCACTCGGTCGGGAGCGAGCAGACACCTTCAAAACGTCGCTGCGCCTCTCGCCCGCCGCAACATCGGGGGTGGTTGGTTCGTCCTCGGGAACCGACTCGTGTGCGGGCGGTGCAGTTTGCATCACTGATTCCTCCTGATTGGCCGACGCCTCGGGCGGAAATGTCGCATCCGGCCCGATTCGCAACCCACGCAGTATCCGGTCCATGCTCCTCCTCTACCCTTCCCGGAGATCCGTCCCTTCAGCCCACCATGCGTGTGGCATAATTGCGGCCACGAGCGCGCTACAGGTCCACATCCCACATGTCCTGCCGCCAGATACCCCGCCCGCGCCGGGTCCGGCGGTCCACCTCGATAATAACTGCATTGAAGGTGATCGGGCCACCCGCCACTTCCATCCTGACCGGCATGCCGGTCAGGAAGCGGTGGAGTATCGGCTCCACCTCGCTGCCGATGATCGAATGCTGCGGCCCGACCATGCCGAGATCGGTGACAAACGCCGTGCCACGTGGCAGAATTCGCGCGTCCGCTGTCGGGATATGTGTGTGCGTGCCAAAGACAGCCGCCACCCGCCCATCCAGATGCCACCCCATCGCCACCTTCTCACTTGTCGCCTCGGCATGGAAATCAACGAGAACGACCGCATCGTCCGATGTATTTCGAAGCAGAGTGTCCGCCGCCCGGAAGGGATCGTCGAGGTTTTCCGCCAAAAAGACCCGGCCCATCAGGCTGACGACGCGCACCTGCACGCCGCGCACGTCCACATCCATGAATCCCCGACCGGGCACGCCCGGCGGGTAATTCAGCGGTCGGACAATCGGGACCTGCTCGTCCTTTAGGACGGTGATCATCTCCCGCTGCGACCAGGTGTGATTGCCGAGCGTGAGCACATCAATGCCGGCACGGAAAAGTTCTTCCGCCGTCGCGCGGGTCAGGCCGCGCCCGCCCGCCGCGTTCTCACCGTTTGCGATCACACAGTCAATCGCGCGCTCCTTGCGGATCGTTGGAATGAACCGCGCGGCGGCCTGCCGCCCCGGCTGACCGAAGATGTCGCCGACGACCAGAAACCGCAAGACGGCCGACCCTTCCCCCGGTTGGGATGGGGCCGGCCGCGATGCCGACGGGACGAAGCCAAGGCCGTGATCAGCGGGCATAATCCACGACTCGCATCTCTCGAATGACCGTTACCTTGATCTGGCCCGGATACTCCATCGTCTCCTCGATCTTCTTGACGACATCGCGCGCGAGGCGCATCGCCGTCAGATCGTCCACGACATCCGGCTTGACGGCGATGCGGACTTCGCGGCCCGCCTGAATGGCGAAGGAGCGTTCCACGCCGGGAAACGAGTTCGCGATCCCTTCCAGCGCTTCGAGCCGCTTGATATACAGGTCCACCATCTCGCGCCGCGCACCGGGCCGTCCGCCCGAGATCGCGTCCGCTGTCGCGACGATGAACGCCTCGACGGTCTCCGGTTGGACTTCGCCATGGTGCGCCGCGATGGCATGCACGATCCGCGACGAGCGACCGAGCCGCTGGGCAATCTCCGCGCCGATCAGCGCGTGCGGCCCCTCGACCTCGTGGTCTACTGCCTTGCCGATGTCGTGCAGGAACCCCGCTGTCTTTGCGACATTGATGTCCGCACCGATTTCAGCGGCAATGCCCGCCGCGATGATCGAGGCTTCCAGCGAGTGCTGGAGGACATTCTGTCCGTAACTGGTGCGAAATTTCAGCCGACCCATCAGCCGGATCAGTTCGGGGTGGAGACCCGCGACGCCCGCCTCGTACGCGACGCGCTCACCCTCCTCCTTGATGACCTGATCCATCTCCGACGTGACCCGTTCAGTCACTTCCTCGATGCGCGTCGGGTGGATACGACCGTCCTGCAGCAACTTCGCGAGCACGCGCCGCGCCGTTTCGCGCCGCACCGGGTCGAACGACGAGACCATGATTGTTTCGGGCGTGTCGTCAATGATCAAATCCACACCGAGCGCCTGTTCAAGCGCGCGGATGTTCCGGCCCTCGCGCCCGATGATCCGCCCCTTCATATCGTCCGACGGGAGCGGTACGACGGTGACGAGACCTTCGGCGACGTAGTCGGGCGCGCACCGCTGAATCGCGATCATGAGGATTTCGCGTGCACGGCGATCCGCGTCTTCCTTGACTTCGGCCTCGATCTCGCGCGTGCGGCGGTTCGCGGCATCGCGCACTTCCTCCTCGATGGAGGCAAGCAGGATACCGCGCGCCTCATCGCGCGTCAGGTTCGAGACGCGTTCGAGTTCCGTGAGTTGCCGACCACGAAGCGTTTCCGCCTCGACGCGGATCGCGGCCACTTCTTCCTGGCGGAGATCAAGGTCTTGATCGCGCTTTTCAATCTGAGCGGACTTACGGTCGAGCGTTTCTTCCTTCTGCTGAATGCGGCGTTCCTGCCGCTGAATGTTGGCGCGCTGCTCCTTCTGCTCGCGCTCGATCTCCTCGCGAAGGCGCAGCGCCTCATCTTTGGCGGAAAGGGTCAGTTCCCGTTCCTGCGACTTCGCTGCCTCGATAATCCGTTCGGCGTCGGCCTGGGCTTGCGCCCGTTCGTCGCGCGCTCTCGTATCCTTGATGCGCGAAGAAACCTGCCAGGCCACCGCCGCTCCGATAGCAAGCCCGATAATCAGGCCCACCAATCCCGCGACGAATCCCATTTGAAATCATCCCTTCGTGTCCCCCTTTTGTATTGGTTTGTGTATACGCACCCGGGACACCTGCTTGGAGAAATAGTCGTTGGGGCGGTTGCAGGCCGAAAGGGCGTGAAACGCGCGGAAAGAAAATGCACCAAAATCCCAGCCATGCCAGGCTCAACAGCATCTCAATTCGCATCGCGGCCATCCCTTCCCCATCGGTGAAACCGTTCCACGCTCATCATACGTTTCGCGACTTTCGAGTGTCAAGGCGAAACTGCGGTTCATGCTTCGTTTCACCTATTGCAATGCGGGATAAACCTCACCCCCGGCCCCCTCTCCTTTGCTTGTCAGCAAAGGAGAGGGGGC
>JALYXG010000177.1 GCA_030947205.1 Chloroflexota bacterium | reverse complement strand
ATGATGTGCGGGTCGTCGTATGGCGGCACGACGGTCAGGCCGCGCTCCGCACCGAGCGCACGGGCAATCGCCTCGCGGTCCTCGGTGAGCCGGTTGTAGCGCACGATCTCCGCGCCGTATCCCGCAGTGGCGGCAACTTTCGTCGCGGGCGCGTCGTGCGGCATGACGATCACGGCGGGGATGCCGAGCAAATGACTCGACAGCGCGACCGCCTGCGCGTGGTTGCCCGACGAGAAAGCGACGACCCCGCGCCGCCGTTCCTCCGGCGTCAGCAAACTGAGGCGGTTGAACGCCCCCCGGAACTTGAAGGCCCCCGCGCGCTGCAAGTTCTCGCACTTCAAAAAGAGTTGTGCGCCGACCTGATCGTTGAGCGTGCGCGAGGTGATGACCGGTGTGACATGCGCGTGCCCCGCGATCCGCCGCGCCGCCGCTTCCACATCCGCAAAAGTGACCGCCGGTGCCGCCGCATTCGTTACCATCCGTCCTTTTCCCTTCCTCGCCCGCGCTTTCCGCTCGTCGTGCGTCCCGATCAACGCCGCTCCTGGTCGTTTGCACGATTGACTGTATCATATCGCGGCAGCGCCTTCGGCGAGCGGAAAGGCGCTGCCGCGTCCGCCGTATGCGCCGCGCCACGCGTCACCGTAGCAACCGCTGATTGAGTGATCGCCCAATGTATTGGAGCAATTCTTGCGATCTCATCGAGCGGCAGGCGTCAGTCAACGTCGAGAAGAATCCTTTACGAGACAGGAGAATCACATGCCCTACGTCAGTGTCGGCAAGGAGAATTCGGGGTCCATCGATCTTTATTACGAGGACCACGGCGCCGGGAAACCGGTCGTCCTAATCCATGGGTTCCCCCTGAGTGGCCATTCCTGGGAGAAGCAGGTGCCGGTTCTCCTGCATGCGGGGTACCGGGTGATTACCTATGATCGTAGGGGATTCGGCGACTCGAGTCAGCCGACCACTGGGTACGACTACGACACCTTCGCGGCAGACCTGAATGCCCTGATGACGAAGCTCGACCTGCGCGACGCGGTGCTGGTCGGCTTCTCGATGGGCACGGGTGAGGTGGCCCGCTATCTGGGCGCCTACGGGTCCGAGCGCGTCAGCAAGGCGGTCCTGCTGAGTCCGATCCCGCCGTTCCTGCTCAAGACGGCCGACAATCCTGAGGGCGTGGACGGCAGCGTTTTCGACGGGATCATGAAGGCGATCGTCGCGGACCGGCCTTCGTACCTCTCCGCGTTTTTCAGCCAGTTCTACAACGTGGATGTGCTGGGCGGGACCCGAATCAGCGACGACGCGATCCGGCTCAGCTGGAATGTGGCGGCCGGCGCCTCCGCCACGGCCACCCTGCAATGCGTCCCGACGTGGTTGACGGACTTCCGCCCCGACCTGAAGAAGTTTGATGTGCCCACGCTCGTCGTGCAGGGTGACCAGGACCGGATTCTGCCCATCGCTTCCACAGGGAAGCGGTTGCCGTCCCTCATCAAGGACGCGCAGTTCGTGGTCATCGAGGGTGGGCCGCACGCGATCGGCTGGACCCACGCCGAGGAGGTCAACCGGGCCTTGCTCGATTTCCTCGGGAAGTAAACCCGTCCATACTGGTGGAGCGGCTTGAGAAAGGTCGCTCCATTGCGGAAGTGCCTGGATCATGTGACGAGGCGTGCGAAAGGCCATCGGAAATGTCATCAACGCATGTCGCGTTGCTTCGGGGAATCAATGTCGGGGGCAAGAACAAGCTGCCGATGAGCGATCTGCGCGACCTGTTTACCGAAGCAGGATGCCGCGACGCGCACACCTATATCCAGAGCGGGAACATCGTTTTCCGGGCCGCACCGGACATCGTCGCGTCGCTTCCCAGCCTCATCACCGCGCGAATTGCCGAGCGTTTCGGCTATCGGGTGCCGGTGCTGTTGCGGACGACCGAGGAGATCGGAGATGTCCTTCGTCATAATCCTTTCATTGCGGCGGGGGCGGCAGAAGAAACACTTCATGTCCTCTTCCTCGCAAACCAACCGGACGCAGACAGCGTCGTCGGCCTCGATCCTGACCGCTCGCCGCCCGATGAGTACACCGTACGTGGTCGGGAGATTTATCTGCATCTCCCGAATGGCGCGGCGCGGACGAAGCTGACCAATGCGTACTTCGACACGAAACTCGCCACGATCAGCAGCGGAAGGAACTGGCGGACAGTGACAGCGCTTTTCACGTTGATGGAGCGTTGACGCGCGACGATCACTGCGGCATTGTCATGATACCGTATCGGTGGCACAGGTTTTCAACCTGTGAGTCTCACAGGTTGAAAACCT
>JALYXG010000147.1 GCA_030947205.1 Chloroflexota bacterium | reverse complement strand
TCCCAGTTGTCCCAGTTCGGCTGTCCGTGCATGATTTGGTCGGTATAGCGGGCGTAGACCTCGATCGGTTCGGTCTGCATCACGTAGCGGCAAAGATCGAGGTAATGGATCCCCCACTCGACGACGTGCCCGCCACCCCATGACCGCTGCCAGTTGCCGGGGATGTCCGGCGCTTTGCGGTAGTTCCAGATATGTGTGAGCGCGACCTTTTGCGCGGACAAGCGGTCGCGCATCGTGTCCGATCCTGCCGCGTAGCGGAGTTGATGGCAGATGTGGACGAGCCGCCCCGCCTTCACCGCCGCCTCACCGATCTGATCCGCTTCCGCGATGTTCAACGCGATGGGCTTTTCAAGGACGACATGTGCGCCCCGTGCGAGTGCGGCGAGCGCTAATTCGCGATGCAGCGGCGGCGGTGTCGTGATGTACACCACATCGGGCGATGCCGCGTCAAGCATCGTCAGCGCATCCGTGTAGACCGTGGCGTGCGGCGCGTGCGCACCGACGAGCGTGCGGGCGCGCGCCTCATCCACATCCGCGATACCGACGATGCGCGCCTCCTGTTCGAGGTCCGCCACCGCCTCCGTGTGTGCCAGCCCGCGCCGTCCCGCACCGATGACTGCGACATTGAGCATATACCTAACCCCCCGCCCGCGCGAAATCGAAATCGCACCCCTCGTGCGCCTGGAGGACGTGATTGAGATAGAGCCAGTGGTAGCCGCGCACATTTGACGGCACCGGGCTTTTCCAGTCCTTCAGCCGCTCGCGCATCTCGTCGTCGGAGATCAGCACATTGAGCGTGCGCTCCGGCACATTGAGTTCGATGATGTCGCCGTCGCGCACCGCCGCGAGCGGCCCGCCCGCTGCCGCTTCCGGCGAGACATGCAGGACAGTCGTACCGAAAGCGGTGCCACTCATGCGCGCATCGGTGATCCGCACGATGTCGCGGATGCCGCGTCGGATCAGTTTGTTCGGCACGGCGACGCCACCGCCGGTCTCCGGCATACCCGGAAAACCGAGTGGCCCCTGATACCGCTGGATAATCACGGCGTTCGGGTCCATATCGTATTCGTCATCGTGCAGGGCGGCATGCAGTTCGTCGTTCGAATTGAAGACAACCGCCGGGCCGCGATGGACGAGCAAATGCGCCGAGGCCGCCGTTTGCTTAATTACCGCGCCGAACGGGGCGAGATTGCCGTGCAGGATCGCCGTGCCGCCTTCCGCGTTCAGCGGATTGGAGAGCGGGCGGATGACGTCGTGATCGCGCGATCCGGCGGCATTGGCCAGGTTCTCGCCGATCGTCTTCGTCGTTACTGTCATGCAGTCGCGGTGCAGGAGCGATTCGATCTCCTTCATCACGGCGGGCACGCCACCCGCCTCGAAGACCTCGTTCATCATGTACTCGCCGGACGGCTTGACATTGACGATGAATGGCGTCGTCCGGCTGATGTGATCGAAGAGCGAAAGCGGCAAGTCAATGCCGAGTCGCCCCGCGTACGCGACGAGATGGATGACGGCGTTCGTGCTGCCGCCAATCGCCATGCTGACGCGGATCGCGTTTTCGAGCGATTCGCGTGTGATGATGTCCGACGGTTTGATGCCGCGCTTGACGAGTTCGATGATCTGTCGCCCTGCCTCCTCCGACGTGCGGTAGCGGCGCGCGTCCACCGCCGGAATGTTCGCGGAGCCGGTGAGGCAGAAGCCCATCGCCTCGGCCAGACTGGTCATCGTGCTCGCAGTGCCCATCACCTCGCAGTGACCGACACTCCGCTTGTAGCCCGATTCGAACTCCATCATGTCCTCATCGGTGACCAGCCCGGCGCGCAGTTCGGCATCCATTTTCGTGTAATCCGTCGTGCCGACATCGCGGCCCCGATAGCGCCCGGAAAGCGACGGCCCGCCGGTCACGAGGATCGCGGGCAGGTTCGCACTCGCCGCGCCCATCACCATCGCGGGCGTCGTTTTGTCGCACGACGAGAGCAGCACGACGCCGTCGAGCGGCTGGGCGCGAATCATTTCCTCGACATCCATCGCCATCAGGTTGCGGAACATCATCGTCGTTGGCGACATGAAGGTCTCGCCGAGCGAGATGACCGGAAATTCGAGCGGTAGCCCGCCCGCCTGCCAGACGCCGCGCTTAACCGCCTCCGCGACGTCGCGCAGGTGGTAGTTGCAGTTGTTCAATTCGCTCCACGAGTTGCAGATGCCGATAATCGGCCGCCCGTCCATGTCCGCACTCGTGTACCCGGCGCCCATCAGAAAGGCGCGCGACACCGTGCGCCCCTTGCCGTACTTGCCGAGCCAACCGCCACCGAGATTTGGTGGTGTCATCGCCATCTTCCTACCCCTTAAACCCCCCCTCCCGAAACGGGAAGGGAGATTTGATCAAAAGAACCTAACCCCCGGCCCCTTCCCGCGAGGAAGGGGAGAAGACCTTTAACAGACCGAGGCGTTACGCGGAACACCCGGACAATTCAGCGAGTCACCCCTTCCTCGCGGGAAGCGGGTGCCCCCTGGGCAGTGGGGGTTAGGTCAAATCGAGAAGAGATCCGATACGTCGCGCAGGATTTCGTCGAGTTCCTTGTGATCGTACTCGTCGAGGCCGGAGTCGCGGCGGGAGCGCAGCGTGGTGTTCGCGATCACGCCGCGACGCTTCAGGACTTCCTTGTAGACGATTGGCCCAAATGCCGCTTCCATGTTCAGGAGAGGGAGGAGGCGATTGAAGGTGCGGCGGGCCTTGTCGAGATTCCCCGCGTCGAGCGCATTCCAGATCGTGACGTGGATATCGGTGGTTTGGCAGGCGGGCATCGTGCCGCATGCGCCGCGCCGGAATTCGTCCATCAGATAGCGACCGCCGATGCCGCCCATGATTCCCTCGCAGGCGTCGCCCGCCGTCGCGAGTACGGTCGTCATCAGATGGCCCGCGTTCGCCGTCTCCTCCTTGAGGTAGGAGATGTTGTCAATCTCGGTCATCAGGCGCGTCATCTGGTGCGCGGTCATGATGGTGCCGGCGGGGCCGCCCCAGTTCTGGATGAAGACGGGCAAATCGTCCGCCGCGTCCGCCACCGATTGGTAAAAGGCGAAGACGGATTCCGGGTCGGCGAGGCGGACGCCGTACGGCGGCATCGCGATCACCGCGTCCGCACCGGTCTGACGGGCGTACTTCGTGAACATCACCGACGCCTGTGTGCTGACGCCCGAGACGCCGACGACGACCGGCACGCGCTTCGCCGTCGTTTCCACGACGAGCCGCGTGACGCGTTTGCGCTCGTCGTCGAGCAGCGTCGGCGATTCGCTCGCATTGACGGGCGCGACGATACCGTGTGCGCCTGCTCGGACGCACCAATCCACCTCGTTCTTCAGCGAATCTTCGTCAATGTTGCCGTGCCGGTCGAACGGTGTAACGGGGATCGTGAAGACGCCGCGAAACCTTTGTGCCATAACTTCGCTCCTTCGTCGCGAAAAGGACAACGGGAAGGACTGAGGACTCCGGGCGCCCCCCGGGCAGGATGAGGACTGAGCGACCCTCGCCTCCTTCGCGCCAACGTAGCGCAGAATCAAGTTGGGGGGAAGTGTATCACGGTGCCTGGTGCGATAATCAGCAGCGTAACGATGAAGCACAGAAGGCGGGTGCAATGCAACGGGAGCCGGGTGCCGACCCCCTCAGTCCTCAGTCCTCAGTCCTCAGTCCTCGTTTCCAGCGGCTATTCATCGCGCTCGAAACGAACGAGGCGGTGCAGCGGGCGGTGGCGGATGTGCAGCAAACACTCCGGCGACGGGGCGGGGGCCCTCAGGGCAGCATGTCGGTGCGCTGGGTGCGACCGGCGCAGGTGCATCTGACGTTGCAGTTCCTCGGCAATGTCGTTTCTGCGCATATTCCTTCCCTGATCGCGGCGGTTGCTCCAGCCGTCGCGCGTCATAACGCGCTGTTCTTGTGCACCGACGCGGTCGGCGCGTTCCCGTCGGTGGAGTCGCCGCGCGTCCTTTGGCTCGGGTTGCGGGGTGATGACGACGCATTGCTCTCGTTGCAGCGATCGGTCGCGGATGCGGTGCGAACGGTCGAGGGGGTGGTCGCGGACCGCAAGCCGTTCCAGCTGCACCTGACCCTTGGGCGGGTCGAGCGGGCACATCGCGATGTGCCGGGTATCACAAACGTGGCGGAAGCGCTTCGTCGACCCGTGACCATTCCGCCCGCTGCGTGGCCGGTGGAACAGGTCGCGCTAGTTCGCAGCATTCTCGGCGCGGGCGGTTCGCGGTATACTGTGATCGAGCGGTTTCCGCTCCGACACGGGGAGCAGGCGCGATGAAGGTGATTCAAAAAGTCCAGAATGGTTGGCGTGACATCCCCGCGCATGGGTAGCGACCGGGGAAGCATTCGGCACGCCGACGTGTTCTATCTATTGGAGGACTGAATCACCATGCAAATGTTCGATACCCTCGCCGACATCGAGCGGCGCTATCTCACGATTGAAGACGAAATGGGCCAGCCGGAGGTTGTCACCGATCACCTCCGGCTGACCGCGCTCGGGCGCGAGCGGGCCGAGATGGAAGAAACCGTCGTGGCGTACCGGCGGCTGCGCGATCTGAACGACGAGATCGGCGCGACCACGGAAATGGCGGATGAGGAGCAGGAGCCGGAACTGCGCGCGCTCGCCCGCGAAGAACTCGACACGCTGACCCACGAGCGCGACACGCTGATGGCGACGATCCGCCAGATGCTCGTCCCGCGCGACCCCGATGACGAGCGGAACGTGATCGTGGAAATCCGCGCCGGCACGGGCGGAGAGGAAGCGGCACTCTTCGCGGCGGAACTCTACCGGATGTACACCAAATACGCCGAGCGGCAGCGCTGGAAGGTTGACCTGATTGACCTCAACGAAACCGGCATCGGCGGCATGAAAGAGGCAGTCTTCGAGGTCCACGGCAAGGGCGCGTATGCCCATCTGCGCTGGGAAAGCGGCGTCCATCGCGTCCAGCGCGTCCCGGCGACCGAGTCCGGTGGCCGCATCCATACCTCGACGGCGACGGTGATCGTCATGCCGGAGGTCGAGGACGTGGACGTGCAGATCAATGACGCGGACTTGAAGATAGATGTGTATCGTTCGTCCGGCAACGGCGGCCAGAGCGTCAACACGACGGACAGCGCCGTGCGCATCACCCACTTGCCGACGGGTTTGGTCGTCACCTGTCAGGATGAAAAGAGCCAGTTGAAGAATCGTATCAAGGCGCTCGCCGTTCTCCGCGCGCGGCTCTACGACATGGAGTTGCAGAAGCAGCAGCAAGCGCTCTCCGCCGAGCGCAAATCGCAGATCGGCACGGGCGACCGCAGCGAGAAGATTCGCACGTATAACTTCCCGCAGGATCGCGTGACTGACCACCGGATCGGTATGAACCGCTCCAATCTGCCCGGTGTCCTCAATGGAGACATCGAACCGCTGATTGCGGAACTGCGCGCCGCCGATCAGGCGGACCGGCTCGCGGCGGCGGGTTTGGCTGCTGATTAGCGTGGCTGAACCGCGCCTCCGCGATCTCATGGCGCGCGGCGTCGCACGACTGCGTCAGAGTGGGATTGCCACCCCAGAACTCGACGCGGCGCTCCTGCTCGGTCATCTCCTCGGACTTGGCCGGGCGGCGCTCTACACCTGGTTGCTCGACCCCGCACCGCCAGATGTGTCACTTGCCTTCGATGCCTTAATCGAACGGCGGCTGCGTCTTGAGCCGGTCGCGTACCTCATTGGTCAAAAAGAGTTTATGGGCGTACCATTCGCGGTGAATCACGCGGTCCTCGTCCCGCGCCCGGAGACCGAACTGCTGGTTGAGTGGGCACAGCGATGGCTCGATGCGCACACTCGACCGGCCCGCGTCGTTGACATGGGGACGGGGAGCGGCGCGATTGCGGTCGCGTTGGCGTCTACCCGGCCACAGGCGCACATTTTCGCATCCGACATATCCCTAAACGCGTTGTCCGTTGCTCGGTCGAACGCCCAACGCAACCACGTTGTGGAACGGGTTGCATTCATCTGCGGCGATCTCTCGTCGTGGCTCGGCCAGCCAGTCGAAATAATCCTGGCGAACTTGCCGTACCTCACCGATGCACAAACCGACGCACCGGATATCAGCATGGAGCCTCACGGTGCGCTCGCCGGTGGGGGAGGCGATGGGTTCGATCTTTATCGCATATTGATTCCGCAGGTCCCGCAGCGACTTGTTGCTGGTGGCACATTCGCGTTCGAGATTGACCCATCGCAAGCGACGGTTGCGCGCGCGCTGTGTGAGGCGACCTTCGCGTCGGCGTCCGTCGCCGTTCATCTCGATTTGGCCGGACTGTCGCGCTTCGTGACCGTCGAAACCTCACCGTGATGGTCGGGGACGCAGGCTGATGAAGCTTAAAAGCTTGATTGGATACTGGGTTCACAGGCTGGAAAGCCTGTGCTACTGGTAGCGCAGGCTTTCCAGCCTGCTGCCCCACGGTTACCCGGTTGAGTTGTAAAGGTTCATCAGCCTGCGTCCCGGTTTCTTCGCATTGTAGAGGCTCACTATCTCAAACTGTTCGCGACGTTCGCATCCCGCGTGTTATGCTATCTGCGACGAGAAGGGCAGTGATTGATCTGGGGAGGAACGGATGGGGCGGACATTTACGCGGTTGCTGGTGACGGGTGGTGCGGGCTTTATTGGCAGCAATTTCGTGCGCCGCACGCTCGCGCAGCGATCCTACGAAATTGTCGTCCTCGATAAACTGACCTATGCGGGCAACCTCGCGAATCTCCGCGCGGTCGAATCCGATTCGCGTTACACCTTTGTGCAGGGCGATATTGCCGACCCCGCTGTCGTGCGCGAGGCGATGCGCGGCTGCGATGGCGTGCTGAACTTCGCTGCCGAATCGCATGTGGATCGCTCGATCATGGACGGCAGCAACTTCGCGCAGACGCAGGTCGTCGGCACGCTGACGCTGCTCGAAGCGGCGCGGCAGGAAGGCGTGGGATGCTATCTGCAAGTCAGCACCGACGAAGTCTACGGCCACGTCGAAGACGGCGTTTCGCGCGAGGATGACGCACCCGCGCCGCGCTCGCCGTACAGCGCAACCAAGGCAGGCGCCGATCTGGTCGTCAACTCGTACCACGTCACGCATGGCCTGACGACCGTCATCACGCGCGGCTCAAATACCTACGGGCCGTATCAGTACCCGGAAAAATTGCTGCCCGTCGCGATCACGAATGCGCTCGATGGCCGGACGATCCCGGTGTACGGTGACGGGTTGCAGGTGCGCGACTGGCTGCACGTAGACGACCATTGCGACGGCATTGATCGCGCGTTGCATGAGGGTGTGCCCGGCGAGGCATACAACATCGGCGCGGAGCACGAGGGTTTGGGGCACGGGCGCACGAACCTCGACGTGCTCCGCGCGCTGCTGGACATTCTCGGCAAGCCGCACGAGATGCTCCAGTTCGTCGGCGACCGCCCCGGCCACGACCGGCGGTACGCCCTCGGCTGCGAGAAATTGCGCGCGCTCGGCTGGCAGACGGAATTGCCTTTCCCGGTCGGCCTCGAACGGACGGTGCGGTGGTACGCGGAGAATCGCGATTGGTGGGAGCCGCTGAAACAGGATGCCGGATACGTCGCCTACTACAATCGAAACTACGGCGACCGCGAAAAGCTCGCCGCCGCCCGCTAGTCCAGCGACCGGATTCCTGCGGGCGGATCTCGCCGCCGCGAAGACGAGCCACTATGCGGCCCGCGAAAGCGGCGACACCGTCGAACTCGTCGAGCGGCCGGATGGCGGCTTCACCCTCGTGCTGGTAGACGGCCAGGGGCACGGCTTCCCGGCGAAAATGCTCTCGCTGCAACTGACCTCCAAAGCGGTCGCGCTAATCAAGGAGGGTGTGCGGGACGGGGCGGTCGCGCGGGCTGTCCATGATTATCTGCACGCCTATCGCGGCGGGCGTGTCTCCGCAACGCTCGATCTCCTGACGCTCGATCTCGGGACGAACAGCGTTCTCGTCGCGCGGAATGCGGATGTGCCGGGTGCGGTCTGCCGCGATGGGGCATGGGAACTGCTGCCGACCGTTTCCGGGCCGATCGGCATTCGCCGCCACGCGCGCCCGGCGATTGACCATTTCGATCTCGCGCTCGGACTTCAGGTCGTGCTCTTCACTGACGGGATCGCCCACGCGGGGGAGCGGTACGGCGCGCCGCTCGATGTGCAGTCTGTGTTGTCGGCGCGCCCGACCGAGACGGCAACGGCGCAAGTCGTCGCGGACACCCTGCTCAACGCAGCGATCGCGGCGGATCGCGGCCTGCCGAATGACGACATGACCGTGATCGCACTGACGATCACCGCGCGGGAGGAACGCGCCATGACGCGCCAGATGACCGCCAATGTCCCGCTCGTTCAGCGACGCCGCGATGGCTGAGGGCAGCAAGACCGACGTCGAGCCGCTGCGGATCGCGGTGGTCGGTCACTGTGCGTCGGGTAAATCTACGCTGGTCGGCGCATTGCGCCAGGGTGGGTACGACGCGCATGCCATCGCGCAGGAGCATTCCGGCGTGACATGGTTGTGGCGGCATTCCGAACCCGACGTGCTCATCTACCTCGATGTGCCACTCGCCGCTGTACGCGCCCGACGCGGCGAGGAATGGCCGCAGGCGGTCTACGACGCCCAGGAAGCCCGCCTGACCGATGCGCGGGCGCACGCCGATCTCGTCCTCGATTCGAGCAAAGCGTCTATCGCGGAAATGACCGCGCAAGCGGTCGCGTTCTTGCGCGACCGCGTTACGCGTTCTTGACGTACTTGTCGAAGAACGAGAGGTTGGACTGCACGTATTCCTGGAAACCCGCGCCTTGAAAGGAGTGCGGCTGGCCCTGGTACGTGTGGTACTCGATCGTCTTGCCTTTCGCGGTGAAAGCATCGCGCAGTTTCTCCGCCCACTCGATGGGGCAGGTCGTGTCCGCGAATGAGTGGTGGATGGCGACCGGGCAGTCCACGCGGTCGAGGTAGTTGATCGGGGACATGCGGCGGTATGCTTCCGCAATCTTGTCGGGCGGCCCGAATTGATCGGTCACCTTGTCCCCTTCACCGCCGCTACCGCCGGGTGTCGCCCAGCGAGTGCGGCGCGCGGTGTAGTTGTCCAGCTCGTCGCCGGAAACGGTGCCGTAGAGCGTCGCTGCCTTGATCTGCCCTTGCGTCGTCACCAGTACCTGTTGGGTGATCCCGCCGCCCATGCTGTGGCCCATCATGCCGACGCGCTTCGCGTCCACCGGCGCGACGAAGCGGATCGCGTCGAGCAGATTGCGCACGTCGTAGGTGTAGCCGGGTTCGAGTTGGTACTCGCCCTTGTCCGACCCCGCGTAGTTGCGGTAATCGGTCGCGATGGTGACGTAGCCGTTCTGGGCAAAGAAAATATCCTCGCGCAATGTGTCGTAGCCGGTGTCGTAGGCATTGAAGGCGAAATGCCCGTGGTTGATGAGCAGCACTGGCCACGGTCCATTGCCTTGCCCGACCGGCATACACATCAGGCCCGTGATCGTCAGATCATACGAGCGATGCGAGACGACGAAAGCCTCGACGCTGTTGCCCTGCATCCCGCGGCTCTGTTTCACCGTGAAATCGCCACCACCCTGTGGGCGCTGCCAGATCGCGTCCATGTAGCGGGCGACCGGGCCGGGTGGCAGGTCATCGGCGGTGACCGAGAGGGCAGGGGCCATCGTCGCTGCAAGGCCGAGTCCCGCCGCACCGCGCAAGAGTGTCCGTCGTCGGATCAAGTGGTCGTGCGTCATGCGTTCATCCTCCTTTTCTTCCTTGGATCAGGTCGTACGGGCGAGGGCCGTGCGGACGAGTTCGGCGGCGCGTGTGCCGCTCACCACCGCGCCCTCGATGGACGACGATTCGGTCACTTCGCCCGCGAGTACGAGCGTCGGGAAACGAGTCAAATTCGACGGTAGCCGCTCGCGCGTCCCCGGTGGCTGGGCATACTGGCCGAACGCCGTGTAGTGGACATCCACCAATTCGGCTTCCTGCTCGATGCCGGAGTGCGGGAACCACTTCGCCAGCGTCGCGAGAACTTCGCGCGGCAACGTCTCACGCCGATAGGTCTCGTCCGCGCACGCTTCGGCGACGGAGGCCGCAATGAGCAGATGACCGTGCCCGGTCCCGTCGGGATGCGTCGCGTTGGTGATCTGCATGGCGAGGTGGAATCCCGTCTCCATCCGCCGCTTGCCAGCCAGCGCGTCGCTGTTGACGAGGATTTTCTTGTCTGGGTAGAGCGAGCGAGGCAACTTCCACGCGAGCGTCGTGGAGGGCAGGCCGACCGTCGGGATACGCTGGGCGACGGGCGGGTCGTGCGGTTCGAGGAGCCGCCGTGCTTCCGGCGCCGTCGCCGCGAGGACGACCGCGCTCCCTTCGATCCGCTCCGTCGCGCCGTTTGGCCGGACAACCTCGATTGCGGCGACGCGCTTGCCGTCGTCGGAAGGCAAGAGCGCACTCACGCGCGTCTCCATCTCGATCTCGCCCCCGACGTTCCGCACCGCCGCAGCAATTGCCTGCGGGATCGCGCCGAGGCCGTCGCGCGTCGTCACAGTCTGTCCGGAGGCGAGCATCTTGTAGATGAAGCGGAAATCCTTGCTGCTCGTGTCAAGCGCCGGATTGAGGAAAATGCCCGCGAAGAAGGGCCGGAAGAAGTGTTCGATGCTTCCGACGGAAAAGCCGAAGCGGCGCAGGTACGCCTCGGTCGGCTCATCATGGGTGTCGGCCCAGATATCGGAGATGCGCGTGCGTAACACCGATGCGCCGAGTGCGCCGAGTCGCGCCTTATCCGTCAGCGACAAAAGCGGAAAGCCGAGCAGGTTTTTCGGGTTTGTGCTGAATGTGAACGGCGCACCGTAGTCGAAGCAGATCGCACCCCGGTCGTATGGGCGGATCAGGTCGTCGTCGAAGCCGACATCATCCATCAGGCGGTGCGTCTCCGGGTAGGCGCGGAACAGCACCTGGAAGCCGTCATCAATCGGCAACCCGTCGCGCATCCGCGTGCGGACGCGGCCACCGAGAT